>CAZKHP010000028.1:0-9589 GCA_964552695.1 uncultured Staphylococcaceae bacterium
ATAGGCGGGGTTTTTATTGGAAAAAAGGTGAAAGAATGATACATTGAGTGCGTATGAAAATCACCTTATCACCCACGGACGTTTCTCAAGTCCAAGAACTCCTGAAAACCAAAGACGACAATATCCGTTCCGCGGATATGTTTTTGTTTTATTTGGAAAACGATGCCTGCTCCGTCGACAAGAGCTTGCTGGAAAAACAAAAAGCGTTAGCCAACGCCACCGATGAACAAGCCTATGTCCAACTGATGGCCAAACATCTCGGTTTGGATTCCCGCAACAAACAAGACAAAGAACTGATGACCAAATACCTCTTTAAAGGCGTTTCGAAATTGTCCCCCGCTTCTTACCGCGACAACCCCTATTATAAAAACGTGCGCGTGAAGCCCGTTCACGAAGGCGCATGGGAACTCCGCTACGAACCCTATGATCCTTACGAAGCGTTCATTTACGATGACGCGCTTGTGGATGAACACCAAAACTACCTCGAACGGACGCGGATGGGTTTCTTTGACGAACCGTTCGAATTCCTCGCGGTCGCCGAGAAAGGTGTCACCTGGATGAGCATCACCCCCAACGAAATCGAAACGATGCGGGAAGCCATCGATGCCTCGCATGGACGCGTGATCACCTTGGGTCTGGGCTTAGGCTATTTTGCCTATATGGCCTCGATCAAAGCAAACGTCGAAAGCGTCACCATCATCGAAACGAATCCGCAAATCATTACGATGTTCCAAAAATACATCCTTCCTCAATTCCCCAGCCCAGAAAAAATCCGGATCATCCGCCAAGACGCGTTTGATTACGTGGCCAAGACGATGACTCCAAGTGACTTTGATTTTGCGTTCGTCGATTTATGGCACGGCGGTGAAGATGGGTTGCCGCTTTACCTGCAAATGAAAAAATGGGAACGCAAGTTTCCCCAGACGACGTTCGCTTATTGGTTGGAGACTTCTCTTCTGGTGATGCTCCGCCGCTGCGTGTTGACCCTCCTTGAAGAAGAGATGGCCGGTTCTACCGATGAGGCTTATCAAAAGGCGGAAACGCCCATCGATACGATCATCAATGCGCTTCATAAACTGCTCAAGCAAACCCGCGTTTCGAGTTACCAAGAGGCCTACGATTTGGTCTTGGAAGGCACCTTAAAGCGGCTCGCTGAAAAAATTTTGTAAGCGGTTCAAAAAGTTAAAAAATAAGAAAAAGGCCGAAATATCGGCCTTTCTTTTTTTTGAACACATTATTTATATTAGCAAAAAACTTCACGCAAGAGAAGCCTACTTTTTTTCAATGCATACATGCTACAATAGAACCAACGAATAAAAAAGGAGAACATATGTCCAGAGTAATCATAATTACTGGAGATTTGGCGTCCGGGAAATCAACCCTCGCCAAACAACTATCCGCCCACCTTAAGGTTCCTTTCTTCACCAAAGAACACCTTAAGGAACTTTTAGGAGAAGAGATCGACTATGTATCCCGGGAGGATAACAAGAAGTTGTCGAACTCTTCCATCGACATCCTCTTGCACATCCTCGAACGTGTCGCCGCCGTCAAATCCAGCGTTATTATTGAAGCCAACTTTCACAAGGACGAACTTGAAAAAATTAAGCGCGAATGCGAGCTTAATCGTGTGGAAGTTGTGCTTCTTTATTTAACGGGGGATATCGATGTCTTGTTTGAACGCTTCATGTACCGTACGTATTACGAAAATCGCCACCCCGTCCACCTGACCCACCCGCTTGAAAATATCGATGATTTTGAAAACTACATCAAAAAATGGAGAGATGAGGAAGAAGTCCTTCCCCGCCACGTCATCGATGTCACCAACTGCGATCGCGACGTCATCTTCGCCAAAGCGTTAGAGACGTTAAAAAGCCTCAAATCCTGATTGGGCGCTTTAGAAAGGAATCCTTCCTATGGAATATGATTCAGATAAAATCCGCAATATTCTCTTTTTAGGCCACCAAGGCAGCGGCAAAACGACCCTCGTCGAATCGATGGCCGCCATTGCCTCCAAGTCAGTCAAGGGCTCGATTGAACGCAAGAATACGATCAGTGATTTTACCGTTGAAGAAAAAAACCGTCTGAGTTCCTGCAACTTGGCGATTGTTCCTATTGAATATGAAGGTTATAAACTCAACCTGATCGATGCTCCGGGCAACGATGACTTCGTTTACGAAATCCTCGGCGTGCTCGACATGGTCAAGGGTGCGGTTCTCGTCATCGACGCCGCCAAAGGCATCGAAGTCGGAACCATCAAACACTACAATTTCTTAAAGAAACATGGCGTTCCCACCATCATCTACGTCAACAAGATGGATAAGGAATACATCCACTTTGAAGAATTGCTCGAAGAAATCAAAGTCAAAATCGGCAAAACCGCCGTTTCCTTCGTTTACCCCATCGGCCATGAAGAACAATTTGACGGTTTCATCAACGTCGTGACTTTGAAAGCCCGTCACTACAACGGCACCGAATGTGTCGACGATATCATCTATGATGATAAGAAAGCCAAAATCTTAGCCCTTCATAACATCATCACCGAACAAGTGGCGTTGACCGATGAAGCATTATTAGAAAAATTCTTCGGCGGGGAAACCTTGTCGATGGAAGAAATCCACCACGGCTTACATGCTGCCGTTTTAAAAGGCGACATTACCCCGGTTTTGGTCGGCAGTGCCAAAAAAGACATTGGTATCCACACGATGCTCAGCATGCTGATCGAATACTTACCGAACCCCAATGAACTCAATCCTTACACCGGAACCACACCCGATGGTAAAGAAGTCATCCGCAAAACGCTGAGCAGCGAACCGTTCAGCGCGTATGTCTTCAAGACGATGTTTGACCAATACAAAGGCCAAACCAACATCGTCAAAATCTGCTCGGGTAGTTTGAGTCTGGGCGACGAAGTATTCTGTCCGAATACTCAAGAAACCATCAAAATTGCTTCCATGTTCTTCTTAAGCGGCAATAAACAAATCACCACCACCAAAGTCAATGCCGGTGACATCGTTGCACTAGCCAAAATGGAAAGCGTCGTGACCGGATATACCTTGTGTGACAAGAATGAACCGATTACCTATCCGAAAGCCAAGTTCCCGACCGCGGTTTACTTTAAGGCCTTTGCCCCGGTGAACCCCAAAGACGAAGAAAAACTCTACGGTTCCTTGGTCAAAATGCAAGTCGAAGACCCCGTTTTGTCCGTGGCTCGCAATAATGAGACCAAACAACTTCTCGTCGGCGGACTCAGCGACTCCCACTTAGCCTATGTCAGTGAAAAGATTAAGAACATCTTCGGTATCGCCATCACCATGGCCAAGCCGAAAGTCAACTACCGCGAGACCATCCGTGAAGCCGCCACCGCTCCGGGACGTTATGTCAAACAATCCGGCGGAAGTGGATTCTACGGCGTCGTCGAAATGCGCTTCGAACCCAGCGGTTCCGAAGAAAACATCTTTGCCGAAGAAGTCTTCGGCGGAGCGGTTCCTAAAAACTTCTTCCCAGCCGTTGAAAAAGGCTTCTTCGAATCCGTCCGTCAAGGTCTGTTGGCGGGATTCCCCGTGCTTGGCATGAAAGGCGTCTTGACCGATGGTAAATACCACCCCGTCGATTCCAACGAATTGGCCTTCAAGATGGCATCCATCCTCGCTTATAAAGAAGCGTATATGCGCTGCGATCCGACGATTCTCGAACCGATCATGAAGATTTCCATCAACATCGACAACGATTACACCGGAAACATCATGAACGACCTGAACCAACGCCGCGCCCGCATCATCAGCATGGATGAAAAAGCCCACAACATGCAGGAAATCGTGGCCATGGTTCCGGAAGCCGAAATTCTCGAATACGCCACGAACCTCCGGGTTTTGACCCAAGGCAGCGGCTACTTCAACCGGTTCTTCGATTCTTACCAGGAAGTCCCCTCTTCTTTGGTCGAAGATATCATCAAAGAATTTTCACTCTTAAGACCGACTGAGACGAAGTAAAACAAAAGGTGTCGCTTCACCGCGGCACCTTTTTTGTTGGCTTTGATTATTTTTCTAAATGGGGTTTCATCGGATAAATGCCGCCGACGGGAAGCGAGAACATGAAACCGACTCCCGGATGGTTGGCATGATCGACGATGTCTTTGACGGCATTCACCACTTTCGTCAATGTGGCTTCTTCCGGCATGACCGTGAAAATCGTTTTGGAATTCTTTTGGATAAACGGTGCGGCTTGGGCAAACGGTCCGTTGCGGTACATCGACAAACCATCGCTGTTGAGAACCGCCGATGCCATGCCTTGGCTATCGATGATCGTCGCCCCGCGGACTTTGAGGTCAATCAATTTGGCAAGAATTTCATCCAAGTAATCTAAGTCGTTGAGTACGATGAACAAGACATTCATATTATTTACCCCCTTCGGTAACTAAATCGTCGACATTGGAGACTTTGTCTAAACTATCAAGCCCGTTGACTTCGCCGGCTTTGGTAATCGCCAGTTTCGAGAAGATGGGGCCTGTGGTTTCAAAGAAGAGAATCGAAATCATGATGACGGTGGCAATGAAGTTAAAGGCAATTTCGTTGATGGCTTCACCGGTATTCGCTTTAATTATAACCAAGATGCCGATGGAAATACCACCTTGAGGTAACAAAGCCCAACCGGTCCATTTTTTGATGACCGCAGGCGACTTAGCCATCCATGCACCGACACGTGTTCCCAGTAGTTTTCCGCTGGCGCGCATGAGGATGAAGGCCACCGCCACGACAACAATGATCCAGCCCGACGTAAACAAGATGGATAAATCAAGACCGGCACCGGCCAACGTGAAGAACATGATGTAGAACGGGGTCGACAAATCGTTGATCGAGTTGAACGAACGATCGGGTTTCTTGGCAAAGTTGGCAATCATCGTGCCCACCATAATGTTGGCCAATAACGGCGACAAGTTGAGTGATAAAGCCGACGATGCGGACGCTTGATTGATGATGCTGGTGAGACTCAACGTCAAGATAATGGAAATTAACGCAAGGACTTGAATGTCATCGCGGATTTTGTCGAATTTGCGTGAAAGGAAGGCTAAGCCCACGCCGATACCAACGCCGATGGCAAGCGAAAGGAAAACCTCGATAAAGGGTTTGGCGACCATCAGCCACGAGAAGGTAAAGCTGGGAGAAAGCAACATTTGCGCGATGGAAAAGCAGAAACCGAAAACGATGATGCCCACGATATCGTCAAGTGCCGCAATCGGTAACACCGTTCGGGTCACCGGACCATAGGCGCGATATTGTCGCATGACCATCAAAGTCGCCGCCGGAGCCGTCGCTGCCGACATACTAGCCAAAATCAATGCAAAAGCAAGATTTTTCGGCGAAAAAGGTGCATAGGTAAAGGAATTCCCGGGTAACGTGCTGTTAAAAATATTGTCGGGTTTCGGTACGAAAACCATCGCCGTAAATACCAAAAGCACAGCGCCTAAAACTTCCATGACCGTGAGAATCATGATCGAGTTGCCCATTTTCTTGATGGATTTGACCGAGAATTCAGAGCCAATCGAAAAAGCGATGAACGACAAGGCGATTTCGCTGATGATGCTCAACGCTTCATTATCCGCGGACGTGACGATGCCCTCAAACGAACTGCTCGGGTCAAATAAACGGACGATGATGGCAAGCGAGGGACCAAGAAGCAGTCCCAACAATAGGTAACCGGTCACCGACGGCAATTTCAATTTACCAATCAGTTTTCCACCGATGAAACCGATGGCCAATACCAACGCAATTTTGAAAATTAATGACGTAATCGAATCCACTGCTCCGAAATCCCACATACGTACTTCCTACCGTTTCTACAAGAAAAGCGCAAGGGATGTTACGCTTTTAGACTCCTAATTTGTCAGCTGTCCGGAAGGAGAATGACGGGTTTTGAAGGCTCGCCTATTCACTTTTCGGGCTATGGCTCTCGCCACACGACCAATTAGAAGCTTCAATGCTAGAAAAATATAGCAAAGAACTTGGGGACCTTCAATTGAAAGCGGTTAAAACACGACACTTGTCCAGACTTGTCTTAAATGTCGTATTTGACAGTGATCTGATTCGGGGTTTTACTCAGCAGTTGCGCTAGCGGTAACCATGTGGCGAAGAAAGGCACGGCGTACGATAACACCACACCCAACAGATAAACCCAAAGGGGCATGCCGCCCATTCCGAGGTTCATTAATAGACGAGTCAAAAGGATGGACACGACAACGAACGCGGCCACGTTGGTAAAGGTGGCTTGGATGATGTTATCGCTGAGGAACAGCCGCATAATCTTCCCGCGTTTGGCGCCGAGTGAACGGTAAACGCCGATCGGATAGATGTTTTTGATCATCTTGGAACGGGTCGTAAGGTAGAAAAGAAGGATGACGATAACAAACAAGATGCCGAACGTAATGACGAAGGGCCGATTTTGGGCAATCGTGGCTTGAAGGAACTCGGCATTGACATAGGTTCCGTAGCGAATTGCGCGATGACCAAGAGCTTCGAAATAATCCACGGTTTTGGCGACATCATTGGATAGAAAGAGGTCGCTGGGAACCAGCACATCATCCAACGTGTGTTCCGGACTTAAAGGAACCGCGGTGCGACTGTTCATTTCCATCAATCGGTATTCCACGGTCGGTAAGGTAGCATACCAGGAATCGCGATGTTCAAAATCGGTTTCTACGCTTCCGACAACGGTATAACCATTGAGCGCGTGAGCCCCATTTTCATAGGAATAATCGCTGATGACGATTTCTTTGAAAGCGGTTGGCAAACGTCCGTTGGTGAGCGTCAAACCTTCGAGTTCGGCAAGACTTCCGAGAGGACTGCTTCCCGTAACAACAGGGTTATCCGACAGATAACGGTCAACATCATCTTGGGTGGCTAAAACCCATTCCAGATTGTCTTCGGGATAGTAACCGATGACATTGACTTCATCGCTCGGCGTCATGCGTGAGGCTAGTTCGTAATAAGCGCTGGAAGCCCAGACATTGGGGACGGTCAGGCTTGCCGCTCCGACAGGAATAATTCCCGCGGGTGTTTTTTCTTCAAACGTATACCGCGTCATGCGGCTTTCAAGGAAAGATTCACTCACATTGCTGCCACTGGATTCCATCATGATTTGGGCAACCATACGGGGACCCGATTTTTCGTCCAAGGTAACTCGGAATGAACCGGTGTCAGTCAACCCTACCACGGTGAGAATCGTCGCCGATTGTCCGCGTGAGTTTCCGAAACGGATCGTGCTGCCAATAATGTCTTCATCGGTGACTTCGCGGAGGCTATAGACGTTTCGCACTTCATCAATGAAGGATTGATCCAGTGCACATTCGCCTTCGTTTTGCGGGAAGTTTCCCAAAACGATATCTTCCGAATCGATATTAAACAGAGAAGGATATCCATAAATTTGGGCATAGTTTTTGTTGCTGATGTCGTAATAATACGCGGTTCCGTCGAAGTTATACGGAATGCGTAGCATAGAAAAATTTTTCAAAACATTGTTGGCATAATGGTTGAAAAGCGCTCCGGTCACACCCGAGTCGGGATCTTCCATGATACCAGCAAAATCGACCGCCGATATGGACTCTCCGAGCGTTCCCGAATCATCGACATAGACACCATTTTGATCATAGGCTTGGAAGTAAGCATCGGTGGAGTAATTGGTGACCGTGGAATAAACAACCACGGAAACCGTCGCCATAGTAGCACCGAGTATGGCCATGGCAATATTGAACACGTGGGAGCGTGTTTTTTGAGGACGGAAGAAACGTAAAAAAGCGTGTTTCAGAGTTTCCCAAACCTTGATTTTTTCTTTTTCTTTAGGATGGAAGTTCGAGGTATCGAATTTGGATTCGTTGGCCATCGCTTCTTTGTCTTCATGCGTTGGGGTTGTTCCATCCAAGAATTGGAGGGGCGGATTGACCACAAAGCGTTTGTCATCAAAAAGCAAATAGGCTTTGCCTTTGATGGAAACCACTTTTAAATCCAAAGATAATTTTTCATCGGTATCCGCAAAGGTGGACACACGGACGCCGTTGGTATCCGTTTGTTGGAACTTCATGTTGCCCAAATAGACTTTGTTGGCTTGGAGTTGGTTGAGTGAGGATTGGCTTTTATCCGAGAGCGGGCCACCTACCAGTTTTTCATCGGAGATGATTTTGCCATCGGCAAAACCAATGATTCGGTCACCGAAATCGCGTGCTAAGGTTTCGTTATGCGTTACTAAAAGAACCAACCGCGTTCGGCTGAGCTTCTTAAGGATGACCATGATGTCGAATGAGTTTTCGCTATCCAGGTTGCCGGTAGGCTCATCGGCGATGATGATGGAGGCGTCTTTGGCGAGTGCCCGGGCAATGGCGACGCGTTGTTGTTGACCACCGCTGAGAGCGGACGCCATGCGGCGTTTGTATTTGAGCATGCCCACCGCGTCAAGCGCGGCGTTAGTCCGGCGTAAAATCTCGTCATTATCCGAAAAACCCGCCATGCGTAAAGCAAGACCGATGTTCTCGCTCACCGTGCTGTCGTTTAAGAGCAAATAGTTTTGGAAAATATACCCGATGTGTTCGTTTCGGTATTGATCGATGTCGTTCATCTTATAACGGTTGAACTTCAACTCATCGTAGGCGATTTCGCCACTGGCTCCGTCAAGACCACCGATGACATTTAAAAGCGTGGTTTTGCCGGATCCGGATTTACCGAGAATGACCACCATGCCGGAGTTTTCCAGTTCCAGCGAGACATCGTTAAGAACATGGATGGCATTGGGTTTACCTTTAAAGAAATATTTCTGGAGGTGTGAGAGCTTAATCAAGGAAATCACCCGCTTTCAAGACTTTGTTGACTGTGAGTGCAAAGAGTTTCTTCTCATAGCGGCGGGCAACCAAGATGGCCATCACAAAGATGATGCCAAGAGAGAGTAGGAATAAATACGGTTTCGACCATACCAAGGCAAAACTATAGGGAGAATCCGTAATAAGAAATAGCGCCGTCGTCGCGAGCACAAACGAGGCAAGGAAGATAATCGCAGTTTCCGAACGGTTCACAAAGCGAACATGTTTTTTCGAAAATCCCAAGGTTTCGAAGATGGCGTAGTCTTTCTTTTTGTTTTGGTAAATCAACATGAACACGACGCGTGTGACTAAGAAGGTTACAAAGCCTAAGATGACATATCCGGCGAACGAGAGAATTGTTAAGAAAATCAACAGCAGATTTCCAAGAATATACATGAAGTTCATGGACCGTACCGAGGCATCGGAGCGATAGGTTTCGTAACCGGCATCGAGGAAATCCGTTTGAACTCGGGAGAGATCGCTCGCGGTTTTCACGAAGATCGATTGGCTGGCGTTGTGAGTTGCGGCCAAGGCACGGGCATAAAGCGGGGTAAATAAAATGGGAACTTCACCATAGGTGCTTTCCAAATTGAAGTCATGATAAATGATGTCGGTATCGGGAATATCGATGACTTGGTTGTAGACTTTGAACTCAAGATTTTTGCCTTCATAGAAGGAGTCGAGGACCACCACGTCATTCCGGCTGATGACCGTTCCGGTGCCGGGGTCGTTATTATCATAGACCGCCAT
>CAZKHP010000029.1:0-9320 GCA_964552695.1 uncultured Staphylococcaceae bacterium
CAATCGAGATGATGCTCGTCGCCCCCTGCAAGTTGGCTTTCATTTCAACATATTTCGTGGATAAGGTCGCTAACTTTAAATAGTGCGGAACAGGATAAGAACCCATCGCACCGCTGAACACAAGAAGGATGGTCGACAAGATGGCGGGTTTAACCATCGGAATGGTCACGCGCGTGAAGATTTTCCAACGGGGAGTATTCAAAATCGTGGCAGCTTCTTCCAGGTTGGCGTCCATGTTCCGGAAAATCGCACCGATGAGGATGTAGGCGAATGGCGCATAGTGAATGCCCATGACGATGGCACTGGGGAATAAACCTGTGCACCACCACTCGGGCATATGAATACCCAAAGTAGCGGCAAGTAAACCATCGGAGCCTCCGGTAATGGCAGCGGAGTTAAAGACGTTGCGCCACACCATGGCGAGCGTCCATTGCGGCATGATATACGGGAAAATGAACACGGCAGATATATATTTTTTGAACTTCAAGTTCGACCGGGTAATCAGGTAGGCTACCGTGCCGCCGAGGACAAGCGCGACGACGCACGAAAGGATACTGAGTTCCATGGTATTGAGGAACGGTTTCCAGAAAATGGTGTTCCGGAGCGTTCCGGTAAAGAGGAACACGAAGTTGCTAAACGAAAATTGACCCACGGCGAGTCCGCTGATGAAGACTTCATAACCGGGGTGAATTTTGAAAGCATCGACTAAAATCGTAATCATAGGAGCGATGGTCAACACCGACAACAAGATTCCTAAAATAAGCAGAATCGCATTTTGCGGTTTGGCGAAATAATTGCCCATACGATGAAGATCTTTTTGGAAGCGGCTGGGTTTTTTAATCATGACATCATCCATAAAGTCCACCTTCATTGAGTAGGGGGCGTACGAAACGCCCCCATACCGTGTTTTTTTTAAAAACGTCGATTCGAGATTAGCCTCTCAAACCGTCAATCCACATACCGACGGCAAAGTTGACTTGCGCGCAGTAGGTCGGATCTTCGATAACCATTTGGCCACCGGTTTCGGTTTGATCGGTCCACCAATCATAGCCGCGGTCGTTGATCGCCGGGATTGCGACGCCGTTATTCTTTTCGGCAGCGCCATCGGTCGAGTGATCTTGGTTGGCGGAAGGATTGGAGCAGTAACCACCGATATCTTTACCCCAAGCGCTGAATCCATCACGGGTTGTGGTCATGAAATGGATGAAAGCGCAGGAAGCATAGGGGAACGGCGAGGTCTTGAGGACTTGTAAGTAGTGTTTGTACATGAAGCCACCAATACCGACATAGTCGTCTTGGTAGGCCGCAACAGTGATGTTGTTCTTGGACGATTCAGCCGTTTCGGTGACGCTTCTTAACTTGCTGTAGACGAGTAAGCCGGATTGATCGGCCGAGCTGGTCTTGACAAGGTTCGTGCAGATGGGGCCGTCGTCGGTTTGTTCGTTGTATTGTTCCACCCAGTTTTTGATCCAGGCTAAGGAATACTTCGCGTTGACCGCGGTTAAGCCAAGTTCACCGGCCACAGTCGCCATATCGTTGATGGTCGCGGAGAAATCTTCGTGACCGGCGGTAGCGGCGTAGGCATCATAGGCACTCTTCATGATGTTGGAATAGTGTTCGTTGGTCAGCATGTATAAGAAGTTTTTGCCGACCGGTTCACTGTCAACGCCCATGAACATCGGGGCATTGCCTTCTTCGACGAAGTCCCAAACGTTCTTGAAGGTCTTGGAGCCAAGGTTGTTGAATTCAAAGACTTTGTTCAAGGATTGAAGCGCAAACGGGTGACCGTTGGTCGCTTCATCGCCCGCCCATTCTTGCGGGATGTAGTTGAGTAAGAAGCCGGTATCCAGCATCTTGCTTTGGATTTGGTTGCCGTCTTGGATGAGGGTCATCGAGAGCGTGTGGTTCGAGCTGCGGACATCCGCGTCGATTTGGGCGAAGATCATGTTGTTCTTCGGTTGGCTCCAGGTGATCGCACCGGTGAAGTCTTCCTTGTAATCCGGGAATTCGGCACGGATCGTTTCGTCGACTTCATAGGCTTTCGTGGTTTCGTTGTACTTTTTGCCTTGCAAATACGCCAAGAAATACTCTTTGGCTGTTTTGCCGCGGCTGGAGTTGCCAACGCCATTCATGGTTTTACCGTCAAGCTCCTCGATAGCTAACTTGTAAAGCTCATTACGTGACAGAGTGGCTGCATAAGCGACTTTTCCTTCAACGGTAGTCGGCATGACAAATTCACTGCTACCGGAGTTGGAATCGCCTTCGGATGAACTGGACGTTTCACCGCAAGCGGCTAACGTGCAGCACATTAAGGCTGTCGTTCCGAATAAAATTAGGCTCTTAACATTTTTCATTGTTTTCCTCCCTGAAAATGTAAGCACACGGTTAAAAAAGATACATCGAGGTGTATCACAAAGAGGATTGTTTCCTCCTTATTTCTTTAACCATTACCTATTGTATGATGTTAGCGGTTACAAAACAAGCAAATTTAACTTACGTTTTCAACAAAAACGGTTAACTGAAAGCAACATCGATTTTATTTTTAATATTTTTACCTTTTATATAATAAAAAGTGGCGTTTGAAAGGGGCAACAATTCTTTAAAATGCCACTGATTTTTGATGGAAAATCAACCAATGAAAAACCGCGAAAAAACAAAGCATTGAAACGGATGAAAAAAACTGGGCATTTTTGAAGGTTTGATACTTCTAGAAAGTCGAAACCAAAAGACCAAACCCGAGCGACAGGAGATTGGCGAGAAAAGCATAAAGGAGGATGTTCTCCGCCCAATAGTTTTGAGGATCCCTTTTGGCTTTCTTGGTGAAATACCAACGATAGAAGAACGCCTCACCGAGAAAGACCAGGATTTCACAAACCGCAAACTCCAGCCAATAGATCGTACCACTTCCGCAATAGATGGCGGTGATGATGAGAGCAAGGTTGAGTGCTAATTGGGTCACGACATTGGTCAACGCGATGACTCCCAGTTGTTGCTTGCTTCGGAATTTAAAAATCAAGGCCAAAACCAACTCAAGAACCAAGGTCACCGCAATCCGTCCTAAAAGGCTGAATAGCGGAGGTAAGATGCGGTAGGTATGCGAAACATTGCTTTCAGGAAGGGCTACCACTGCTCCGGGAGCAAGGGTTTGATAACTCTCGCCATCGAAACGGAGGCTGACAAAGCTGTCAAAGGTTGTCCGTTCAATAACCGGGGAAACGATAAACACATCATTTTCGGGAAGGTAAACCAAGACTTTAAACGTATCGGGCGGATAATAGCTCCATTTGATTTGCGCATACCCTTGGCATTCCGAATAACGACGAGTGGTATAGAAGAACCCATTGGTGTCCGAAAAGGCCATATATTCATCATCGATGGCTGTGAGTGTTTCTCCGTTAGAAAAATCATCGCTGGATGTGGCAATCCGCCACGGACCGCCATCATTTTTCGCCAAAGGCGCAACGTAATAGAGCTCCACCGTTTGCATGCCAAGAATGGTCACCGTGGTCGTAGGTTTAGGACCATAGTCAGCGTGGGCGCTCAGAGGAGTTGTCACCGTCGCTGTCGCCACGGACAAAGCAAAAAGGGCTCCGAGTCCAAAAAAGAGGGTTTTACGTTGCATAAACTCACCGCCTTAATCAAAAAGTTGATGAAACCTACAATGTTAACTGCTCTCATCATACCATCATTTGTAAAGACCCAAGGGTCTTTTTTGTGTCCGACTTTCTTAAATCGAACGAAAACCGTATAATATCGATATTGCTTTTAAAACATGGGTATTCTATGGAATTCAAACGCGTCACCATCCAAAACATCGACCGCATTAAGCCTTACATCCTGAGTAAGGATTTTCAAAGTTCCAGTTTTACTTTGGGCGTCCTTTTTCTATGGGCGGACGACTACAAACTTTCGTATTGCGAAGAAGACGAAACCATCATCTTCCGTGGGTATAGCACCCGCAACAACCTCTACTACTCTTACCCTTTGGGTAAAAACCCGTGGAAACTGCTCAATCAACTGCCAAAACCCTACACGCTTCTGTATGTCCCCGAACACCGAATTTCGGAGTTCCCGGGGTGTCGGATTCTCCGCTCCGAAACAGACTTTGATTATGTATACCGTTTCGAAGACTTATACGAGCTCAAAGGCAAGAGTAAAGCCTCGTATCGGAACCACATCAACCGCTTCCTAAAAGATCATCCCGAAAACCACTACGAAATCCTTTCTCAAAAAAACATCCCCGATGTCATCAAGATTCTCAATGCCCAGACGTTTCAAAACCCCGGACGGGCGGATGACATCAAACATAACTACGCCGCATTATGTCTTTATGACAAGCTTCCTTTCACCGGAGGGATCCTCTATTCCAACGGCAGCCCCGCTGCTTTCTCCATCGGCGAAGTGATCGGCGACATGCTCTATGTTGAATTCGAAAAACGCGTCGACGGCGTCGATGGCGCTCCCGACTATAACCGTGTGAAATTCTTATCCTTATTCGCGGATAAAGGTATCCGCTACGTCAACCGTGAGGAAGACTGCGGCGACCCGGGTCTACGCACCTCCAAAATGCGTATGGGGCCTGACCACTTCATTTATAAATACCGTGTCGATGTGTCATAAAAAAACCACAAGCGTGAACTTGTGGTTTTCTTTTTAATTACTTAACTTCAGGAGCAGCGACAGGCGCGGGATTGAGACCGTATTTTTTGATGTGGTCCCAACGATACTTGGCGAGGCGTTCGCTCTTGGTCAAGAGTTCTTCGGCGTGATCCGGATTGACGATGGGGAGCATGCTGAAGCGGGTTTCATTCATCACGAAGCTGCGGAACTTGGTGAAGTCCGGTTCCTTGCAGTCCAAGGTCAGCGGGCTCTTGCCGTCGGCTTCAAGACGCGGATCGTAACGGAAGATCGGGAAGTAGCCGCTTTCGACCGCTGCTTTTTCAACCGAGGTCGAGATCGACATGCCACCCTTGATACCATGGTTGGTGCACGGCGAGTAAGCGATGACTAAGGAAGGTCCGCCATGGTAGCTTTCGGCTTCCTTGATGGCCTTGACGGTTTGCATGTAGTTGGCGCCGATACACACTTGAGCGACATAGACGTGGCCGTAGGCCATGGCCATCATGGCAAGGTTCTTCTTGGCTTGCGTTTTGCCGCTGGCGGTGAACTTGGCGATGGAGCCGGTTTGCGACGACTTGGACGATTGTCCGCCGGTGTTGGAGTAAACTTCGGTATCGAGCACGAGGATGTTGACATCTTCTTCGCTGGCGAGGACGTGGTCCAAACCGCCGTAGCCGATGTCGTAAGCCCATCCGTCGCCACCGACGATCCACACGGACTTATCGAGGAAGTCGCGTTCGAATTTGAGCGTTTCTTTGACCGCTTCGTCTTTGGAGGCTTTGATCTTGGCGATCAAATCCGGCAAGAAGGTACGGACGATGTCGCGTTCTTTGACGTTGGCGATGTATTTTTCGATGAGTTCTTTGAGTTCGGGTTCCACCGCGTCCTTACGGGCGTTGAGGATGGTGAGGATTTGACCGAGTTTGTGATCGGTCGCGACGCGCATGCCATACCCGTATTCGGCGTTATCTTCGAATAAGGAGTTGGCCCAGGCGACGCCTTCACCCTTCTTATCGGTGCAGAACGGAGTCAGCGGGGTCGATCCGGAGTAAATCGAGGAGCAACCGGTGGCGTTGGCCACGAGCATGTCTTTACCGAAGAGTTGGGTCGTGAGACGGTAATACGGGGTTTCACCGCAGCCGGCGCAAGCGCCCGAGACTTCCATGTAAGGCATGAGGAATCCGGCACCTTTGACGGTATTGACGGGGAATTTATCGGACTTGTATTCGACGTGCTTGTAGAGGTATTTGGCAGCTTCTTCAAGCGGGAATTGCGACTTGGCATCGACCATTTCGAGGGCTTTCTTGCCACCCTTGCCCGGGCATTGGACCGCGCACACGGCACAGCCGACGCAGTTTTTCGGGGAAACTTGGATGCGGAACTTCAAGCCTTTGACGCTGGGTCCCATGGCATCGAGGAATTCGCCCTTGATGATTTCGGGAGCGTTGGCCACTTCTTCTTCATTGAGCAAGAACGGACGGATGGTGGCGTGCGGGCAGACGAACGCGCATTGGTTGCATTGAATGCAGTTTTCTTTATGCCACATCGGGACTTTGTCGGCGATCGAACGTTCTTCTTTGAACGTAATATCGTTTTTCATCGTGCCGTCGAGCAGTTCGAATTCGGTGAATTTGCTGACCGGTAAATCGTCGCCTTCCATGGTCACGATCGGTTCGACGAAGGTATCAAAGTATTCGTCGCCACTGATCTTATGGACACGTTTGGACGGGAGTTTGGCCCATTCGGGGTCGACCGCGATTTGACGTAAGCCTTCTTCGCCGGAGTCGATCGCCTTGTAGTTGAGCTTGACAACGTCTTCGCCCTTCTTGGAATAGGTCTTGTAGGCCATGTGCTTCATTTCTTCAACGGCCTTTTCATAAGGCATGATGTCCTTATTCAGGAAGAAGAAGGAAGCTTGCAAAATCGTGTTGGTGTGACGGCCCATGCCGATTTCTTCGGCAATCTTGTTGGCGTCGATGACGTAGAATTTGGCTTTTTTGGTGGCCAATTGATACTTCACGCGATTGGGCATCGATTTGATGAGGTCTTCATCGCTGAGGTTGGTGTTGAGTAAGAACGTTCCGCCGACTTTGAGGTTGCGGAGCATATCGAAGTTGAATAAGTAGGTATCCAACGAGCAGCTGAGGAAGTCCGCGCTTTGGATGTAGTAGGTCGCACGGATCGGTTTCTTGCCGAAACGTAAGTGGCTGCGGGTGACGCCGCCGGACTTGCGGGAGTCGTATTCGAAGTAAGCTTGGGCGTATTGGTGGGTGACATCGCCGATGATCTTGATCGAGGATTTGTTGGCGCCCACGGTGCCATCGCTGCCTAAGCCATAGAATAAGCAGGCTTTGTAATCGGGTTTGAGGGTAAAAGCATCATCGACGGGAATCGATAAATGGGTGACATCATCGACGATACCGACGGTGAACGAATTCCACGGTTTGGCACTTAAGAAATCAAAGACGGCCTTCATTTGGTTGGGTTGGGTGTCTTTGCTGGAAAGGCCATAACGTCCGCCGACGACGACATCGATGTGACGTTCTTCTTGGGCTAACGCGGCAATGACGTCCAAGTAAAGCGGCTCGCCCGGAGCGCCCATTTCTTTGGTGCGGTCCAAAATTGCGATCTTCTTGACCGAGGAGGGAATCGTCTTCACCAAGTGTTTGGCGGAGAACGGACGGTATAAGTGGACTTTGACTAAGCCGAGTTTTTGACCTTCGGCATTGAGGACATCGATGACTTCCGAAATCGTTTCGGTAACCGAGCCCATGGCGATGATGATGCGGTCCGCATCTTTGGCGCCGTAATAGGTGAACGGAGCGTATTCACGTCCGGTAAGTTTGCTGACTTTGGCAAAGTATTTTTCGGCAACGGTCAAAACGTTCGCATAGTGCGAGTTTTGAGCTTCGCGGCCTTGGAAGTAAATATCCGGGTTTTCGGCACCACCGCGCGTCACGGCGTGGGTGTGCGGGTTGAGCGCTTTTTGACGGAACGCTTCCACTTTATCCATCGGAATGAGTTTCTTCCATTCGGCATCGTCGACGAATTCGACGTTTTGGATTTCGTGGCTGGTGCGGAAGCCATCAAAGAAGTGAATGACCGGGGCAGACGAATCCATCGCCACCAAGTGGGCCATCGGGGCCAAATCAGCGACTTCTTGGACCGAGTGCGAGCAGATCATCGTGACGCCGGTCGCACGGCAGGCATAAATGTCTTGTTGATCGCCGAAGATGGAAAGCGCGCGGGTAGCAATCGCCCGAGCGGAGACGTGTAAGACGGCGGGTAAAAGTTCGCCGACCCATTTGTAGATGTTGGGAAGCATGAGCAAAAGCCCTTGGCTGGCGGTGTAAGTCGTGGCAAACGCCCCACCTTGCAACGCACCGTGGACTGTGCCCGAAGCACCGGCTTCGGATTGCATTTCGACGACTTTGACTTTGCTTCCGAAGAAGTTCAGTTTTCCGTTCGCCGCGTATTGATCGACGAGTTCGGCCATCGTGGACGACGGGGTGATCGGGTAGATACCAGCAACTTCGGTAAAGTTGTAGCTGGCCAACGCCGCGGCCGTGTTACCATCGACGGACAAGAATGTTTTTTTGATTTCCATTAGGAACCTCCATTTTTAAACCATTTTAAGTATACCGTAATTTGCCGTTATTTCAATAACGTAAACGGGGCAATTCCTTTTAAGGAATACCGTGAAAACGCTTTTGCCAAAAAGAAAAACCGCCCATTGGACGGTTTTGATTTATTTTTTCTTCGACTTAAGGGCTTTTCTTTTGGCTTGTTCGTCGCTGACGAGGCGTTTGAGGGCCCGTAAATCCAGGTCGGAAAGTTGTACGGTTTTATCGACGATGCCCCCGATCGTGAGCTTGGCGTAGATGAATTCGTTGATGGATTCATACTGCTCCAGGGTCTTCTTGGAAAGCCTTGGGGCAGAAGGTTTCTTTTCCTTTTTGGCTTCTTCCGCACTGATCCACGCCTCGATGGGTTCGACCAAGGATTTCAAGTCATAGGTAAAGTCCATGGTCACCAGGGGATCAAAGAAGGCTAAGAGTTCGTTGATGGCCTCGGGATAAAGGCCGACGTCGCGCGAAAGCGTTTCGCTGGTCACGACCTTTGTCTTGGCGTGTTTGATGGCGATTAAAATCTTTTTGAGTTTGGCGATGGCGGGATTATTCATAAAACCACCTCTTCTTTTTTAATCATAAGATGAAATGATGGTTCTTACAACCCGTAAAATCGTTAAAAAACAAAGAAAAAATCCCCGTTTCCGAGGATTTTAAGGACGAACTGGTGAACCGTACAGGACTTGAACCTGTGACCCGCTGATTAAGAGTCAGCTGCTCTACCAACTGAGCTAACGGTCCGTTGACGCTTGCTTATCATAAAACATTTTTACGAAGACTGCAAGCGTAAACACTAGGCTAATTACGAGTGAAATACGAACGGCCTACCAAGGCATCGGAAGATGCGGTTGCCACACCGGTGTCGTCGTGGAGTTGGCACCGACGCCGTTATTCGCGGAATAGTTCCAGTCGGGAGACTTTTCGCCTTCGGGATTGTTGGGATAACCCTTGGTGCCCCAACCATTTAAAACCGCGCGATGTTCGTTGAATTGAAGGAAGGTCAAATAGGGGACATCCTCATACGTGAGGGCGATATCCATCGCAGAGAAGGAAACGGCGACATCCTCGGAA
>CAZKHP010000030.1:0-9317 GCA_964552695.1 uncultured Staphylococcaceae bacterium
ACGCTTACTTGAGCGTGGCGATGACTTTGAGTAACTGCTCGTGTTTATCACGTTGCATCGTCAAAGCCTCGTAAATATCAAAGTCGACGAGTCGGTTTTGAATAATGCCGACGCAACGACCGCTTTTGCCTTCAAGCAGGCATTCAATGGCGTAAACACCCATCCGGGCCGCTAAAATACGGTCGAAAGCGGAAGGCGAACCGCCGCGTTGAATACGGCCTAAAACTTCACTCCGGGTTTCAAATCCGGTCTCTTTTTCGATTTCACGGGCAAAATCCTTCACATCGAAAAGCTTTTCGCTGACGATGACCAGGGCGTGCCGTTTGGACGACGTCTTCAAGTCTCTTAACGTGCTCATGACTTCTTCTTTGGGAATCATATGGTCCGGAGAAATAATGAGTTCGGCGCCACAGGCGACACCGGAATAAAGGGCTAAGTCACCGCAGTGGTTACCCATAACTTCGATGACAGAGCAGCGTTGGTGGGAAGAGCTGGTATCCCGCAATTTATCAACAGCTTCGACAATCGTGTTTAGCGCGGTGTCAAAACCGATGGTGTATTCGGTACACGCCAGGTCGTTATCGATCGTTCCAGGCAAACCAATGCAGTTAATGCCCATTTCGGTCAATTTCTTGGCACCCATGTAGGTACCATCGCCACCGATGACGACTAACGCATCGATGCCATACTTTCTCAATTGTTCAACACCTTTTTTACGAACTTCGGGATCGGCAAATTCCGGTAAACGAGCTGAACGGATCACCGTTCCGCCCCACGTGATAATATTCGCGACCGATGTCCGGTCGACGCGTTCGATGTTGCCTTCAACTAAACCTCTATAGCCATCGTAAATGAAGTACATTTCTTTCCCGTGCTTAATGCCGGCACGGACGATAGCTCTAATGGCAGCGTTCATTCCGGGGGAGTCGCCGCCGGATGTCAACACGCCAATACGATTAATCATACAAAAACCTCCAAGGTAAAAAATATACCAACATAATATTATCATTATAAATGAAATATTAGAAGCAACTTTTGATGGAAAATAACGGTACTTTTTCCACTTAACAAGGACCTAAACGGTTCAAAAAAACTAGGCAGAGCCTAGTTCGTTTGGTTTTTCTTATTTGAGAATGTTATCTTTCCATGCGGAATTGTACGCAATCGCTTTTTCGCTGGCGTGCCGTAAATTCGGTCGCGTCGCTTTCAAGAACTTGTGCTTACTTCCACGGGGAATGACGATGTAGGATTGAACCGGTCCCCAAGTTTCCTTTAAGAACGGAAGAATGGCCGTATAATCGAACATTTTGCAGGAGAAGATATCGAAGTAGATGGCTTTGGTTTTGTAGTTGTAGTGGAACGAGATATGGCTTTCGGCAATCATCACGATGCCGGATAGATAGCTGGGATTATTCATCGAATCTGTCAAGACATAGGGACGGATGATCGGCGTCATGTTGACTTTCGCAATCAGCCCTTCGAGGAACTTGAAGACCTGATCCATTGTGGGAACGCGGTCCGCGACCAATTTTGCAAAAATGTGGGGCCCGAAAACTTCGTTTCCGTCAAATTGACGTTCGTAAGTGACACCGGAATCTCGGTTTTCAACTTGAATCGTACTTTTGGCGTCATCAAACGGGAAGGATTTCTTGAATAAAGCGACGGCCTTTTTTTCGTCGTAGATTCCGTCAAAAACCATGTCGACAAAGTAGCATTCGCGTAAAGGGAAGGTGTGAATCGTGATGTGTCCGCCTTTTAAGAAAAGAAACGAACTGATCCCGATATCTTCAGGTTCGACGCCGTAGTAGTAGGGAAGCAAAAACGGTGGGGCGACAGGGATCACACCGAGCTTTTCGGCAATCGCATTCAGCGAGTTGTTGATGAACTTGACATCGTTGAGTCGTCCCTCGGTGGCTCCGTAAGCGTCCAGCATCATGTGTAACATCTATTGGTTCTCCTTGTTTTTCTTGGCAAAGGCAATGGCTTCCAGAATCAGTTTCAGAGCGGCCCAAGAGGTAATATCATTGATATCTTTGGGCGGGGCGACTTCGACAATATCCATCGCTTTGATGGGCAGTTTTTCACAAATGTTCTTGATGATTTCGATGAGCATCCGCGAGGTCAAACCGCCGGCTTCGGGCGTTCCCGTTCCGGGAGCGTGCGCAGGATCAAGACAATCGATATCGATGGAAAGATAAATCGCTTGGAACGATTCATCAAAAACCTTATGGATTTCTTTTAAAACATAAGCAAGATTTTTTTCAAATAATTCGTGAGCGGTGATGACGCGCATTTCGGGGTGTTTCGCATAGTAATCCAACTCTTGGATTTCAAACGAACGGATGCCCAACGCAAGGATGTTTTTGCTTTCAAAACCGTCTTCAATCGACCGTGCGGTGACCGACGCGTGAGAAAGCTTGTTATTGTCGTAGATATCGCAAATATCGGCGTGTGCGTCGAAGTGAATGATGCCGATTTTCTTGCCTTCGTTATGGATGGCGAATGCTTTCCGTAAAGGAATGCTGACCGAATGGTCGCCACCGATAAAAACGGAGAACTTTCCGAGGGCAAAAATCTTGCTGGCTTTGACGGCCACGCGGTTGAAATATTGACTCACATTTTCGTGTTCGCTTTTTTCGACATCGCCGAAATCGCAAACGGTCGTTCCGAGAAGAATTTTACCTTCTTCCGTCACAGGGGGAAGATAGGCGGAAAGCTCCCGCATTTTGTTGGGCGCCAACGCGGCTCCGCGACCACACGAAACGTTCTCGTCGAAGGGAACGCCCATGATAATGACATCAGCAGTCTCGATGTTATCTGTGCTCAATTCCCGCCAAGTTTCTTTTGCTGCCATTGAGGTACTCCTTTTTTGCGCTTTTATACTAGCATTAACGTGCCTTGCTGACAACAACCAAAAAAATAAAAACAAAAAATGAAAAAAAGCCTATTTCCGAAGTCCCTTTTTTCCACCTCCAAATTTTTCCATTTCATGGGACTTTTTTTCACTTTGGTGGTAAATTATCCACATCCACTCGAGAAAAAAGCCAAAAAACAACTGCCTTTTCCTATGGAATCTCCCATTTTTTGCGTGTTATAATAGCCTTACTTTCTGAAGGAGCCCGACCATGGAGTTTTTAAGCCCCGAAGATTATCTCGAAATCCGCCTCGCCTCGATCCTCACCGATTTTGACCGCAAGGTCCTTTGTGAACTTTATCAACCGCTCGTCGGATTCTCGGCGACGGCTTTATTTTTTACGCTTTGGAGCGAACGTGAACAAGGCTACTCTGACCTCTCGACCCATGAACGGTTATTGAACCTGATGCAAATGAGCGCGGGCCAATTCAGCAAAGCCCGTTCCGCCCTTGAAGCCGTTGGGTTGATGAAAACCTTCTTTAAAGAGGAAAACGGCATCCGTTTCTTTACTTACGAACTTTATGCTCCGAAAAGCCCGGCGCTCTTTTTTGAAGACGCTCTTTTCGCGGGTTTGCTCAGCCAATATCTCGGCGAAAAAGAAGCTTCGCGTTTATCAATCGCATTTCGTGGCGACGACCGCGTCAGCGGACAAACCGAAATCTCGGCCCGTTTTGCCGAAGTCTTCCGGCCCGATCTTAACGACGCCTCGTTCAAAGTTACCACCAAAAGCACCGCAAAACGTCGTTCTTTTGGGCATTTGGATACAACCTTTGATTTCAATGCCTTCTTCCAAGTCTTGGAAACCAAAGGGATGTTGAAGAAAACCGCCTTTTTGAAAGCTCAGCTCGACGAAATCGAACGCATTGCCACGTTATACGGTATGGATGAAGAAACGATGGCGGAACATGTCCTTTCCACGTATTCTCCGGAAGCCCCGAAAGAAAGCCGCATCGACTTCTATCGTCTCGGCGATTTATGCCGCGAAGAATCCCGTTATCCGTTCTCCCGCAAAAAGGTGAATAACCAAGGAAACTTGCCGACTTCCGCGACCGCTTTGGCCGAAAAAGTCAAATTGATGGAAACGATTTCTCCCAAAGATTATCTCCGCATTAAACAAAACAATACCAGCCCGGCTAAACCCGACCTCATTTTGATTGATGATCTGTCGGGAAAATTTGCCTTACCCAACAGCGTCATAAATGCCCTTGTCGATTACGTCCTTGCCGTGAATAAAAACGTTCTCTCTCGCGCCTTATGCGAAAAAATCGCTGCTTCCTTGGCTCGCGAAAAGATCATCAGCGCGCTTGATGCGATGAATTACCTGAAGAGCGTCCTCAGCCGCCGCAAAGCCCCGAAAGGCGAAAATAGGATTGAAGTTAAACCGGAAGTTGTGGAACCCACTCCCAATGAGGAAAAACCCGCTCAACCTTCCGAAAGCTTGGACGAGTTGGAAAAAGTGTTGGCCAAGTATAAGAAGAAAGAAGGGTAACGATCATGGATAAAATCAAAGTTCCGGACATGAACATCGAAGACCTTTCTGCGTTTATCGAAAAGTCCTTCAATGACCTTAAAGAAGACACCGAAGTTTATAACCAAATCAAAGCCCTCAATGTGACCAATAAAGTCGTCAAAGACAACATTGCCGCCTTTTTGGAATTTCAAGAAGACATTCATTACTGTGCCAAGTGTCCCGGCGTTGCCAAATGCACCAAAGAACGTCCGCATTTTCAACTCCGTTTGAGCTATGACGGTAAGTTCTTGGAACGCTCGTATGCACCTTGCGAAAAAATTCTGAAAAAATGGGAACAGGACATTCAATATCCGCTGAGCGATTTTCCCGAAGAATGGCGGAACGGTTTTTTCGATAATCTGGACCGTACTGCAGAACGCCTTGAAATCATTGTCGCCGCTGACAAAGTCATTCAAGGAACTTCCAAGCGATGGCTCTTCATCTCGGGCAACCCAAAGACCGGAAAATCCTATATCGCTGCAACGATTGTCAATGAATTGATCCGTGCCAAAAAAGGACCGGTTTGCTTTCTTAACACACCTTCCCGAATTAAAGAATTAATGGATATGTCGTTTGAACAAAAAGAAGCTTTCCGCAAGACCTTGGATCTCTATGTGAATGTTCCAATTTTGGTCCTGGATGATTTCGGGAACGAATACAAGAGCGATTATGTCCGCGATACGATTATTTTCCCGATTCTTTCCGAACGTTCCAAACAAGAAAAAATCACTCTGTTTACGAGTGACTTCACGTTTGATGAAATAGCTAAGATGTATGGTGGAAACGAGAACGCCAAGATCCGTTCGAATCAACTCAAAAGGTTGCTTCTGGCGATGTGCGGAGCGCCCATCGAACTCAAAGGTATCAGCGTTTACTAGAAGCCCTTCGGGGCTTTTTCTTTATGAATCTTCTCGCTGACTTCGTGGACGCGTTGTTTCAAAGCGTCCATGGAGCCATTGTTTTTAATCACATAGTCGGCTTTTTTGACATACTCCGCGAATTGATTGTTGGCGTTTAAAAGCAGCGCTTGATCAATATTTTTCGTACCACGAGTGCGAAGATTCTTGCGTTGAGTCTTTTCTGTTACGCTGACGGCGATAACCGCATCAAAAAGATATTCCAAATGCGCTTCGTAAAGCAGGGGAACTTCAATCGCTAAATCGCCTCGTGAACTGTTTTGGATTTCTTGGATAATGACGTGTTCGACCCAGGGATGGACCAGTTTTTCCAATTTCCGTTTGAGTGTCGGTTTATCACGGACCACATCGGCCAGAGCTGCACGGTCAACGACGCCCTCTTTTTCGATGGTGGGACCAAACACTTTGACCAAGCGCTCGACGTTTTCTTTTTGTTGGTATAAGCGGTGTACGATGGCATCGCTGGACAATCCTTTGAAACCTTCTTTTTCAAACAGCGCTAAAACGGTGGATTTACCGGAAGCGATTTTTCCGGTAATCCCGATGACTAAAGGCCACGCCTTGTTGCGTTGACAATGAGGGCAATACGTCGTTCCCCGTCCACCCACCATCATCTTATGAAGAGGGGTGTTACAGCGGATGCATGGTTGTCCGGATTTTCCATACGCTAAAAGATTATTTTGGAACATGCCGTCGATGCCGTTCATCGCATGATAGGTACGGACGGTCGAACCTCCGGCTTCAATGGCATCTGAGAGGACTTTTCGTGAGGCATCCAAAACGCGTTTGGCGTCTTTTTTAGTCAGCAACTTTCCGGGTGTCAAAGGATGCAGTTTGGTTCGGAACAAAACCTCATCCACATAGATATTTCCTAAGCCCGATAAAATGGATTGATCGAGAAGCAATTGTTTGATTGGACGAGAACTCTTTTTGAGGCGGTCGTAGAGATAAGAAACACGGTGGACATCCCAAGGCTCGGGGCCAAGGTTGGTCAGCGAAGCGAGTTTCTTGTAGTGAGCCTCGGTGGTTAATTCCATCGTCCCGAAACAACGGGAATCGTCGTAACAAAGTTTTCGGCCATCGGAAAAGTGAAAAACCAAGCGTGAAAAACGGGTGTTGGGTTCGCTTTCTTTCAGCTCCATGTAACGGCCTTCCATACGGAGGTGCGACACAATGACGTTTCCCTCGCTTAAATGGAATATCAGAAATTTCCCGATTCGTGTCACATCGAAAAAGGTTTTTCCTTGCAAATCGGCTTTAAAAGCCTCGAGATCGCTGTGGATCATCGGACGGTAAAAAACATCCACGGACGTGATGGTAGCGCCGATCACGACAGGACAGAGCATGCGACGGATGGTTTCGACTTCGGGGAGTTCAGGCATACTTCCACCTACTTTGCTCCGTGCCAGTTCTTGGCGTAACTGCCTTCGGCCACAAGCTTCACTTTGAGTTCAATGGCATTTTCCATCAACGCTTCAATCATCGGAAAGACTTTTTCGACTTCATCATCGGGAACTTTGAAAAGCAGTTCGTCGTGAATTTGAAGAACGAGTTTGGTCTTAAAATTGCCTTCGGCTAACGCACGGTCAATCTTGACCATGGCGATTTTGATTAAATCGGCCGCAGTGCCTTGAATCGGGGCATTCATCGCCGCGCGTTTGGCAAATTCACGGACTTGGTAGTTGGCGTCATGAAGTTCGCGTAAATAACGGCGACGGCCGAGAAGTGTGGATACATAGCCGTTCTTTTCGGCGTCCGAAACGATTTGCGTGAAATAGGTCCGGACTTCCGGATACGTGGCATAGAACGCAGCAATAATTTCTTTGGCTTCAAACGGCGATATCTCCAGTTGATCGGCAAGACCCCAATCGGAGATGCCGTAGACGATACCGAAGTTGACGGCTTTGGCTTTTCGGCGCTGGGCTTGCGAGACATCACCGTCAATATGGAAGACCCGCTTGGCGGTTCCCGTATGAATATCTTCATCATGATTAAAAACATCGATGAGATTGTGGCAATTGCTTAGGCTTGCTAAGACGCGAAGTTCGATTTGCGAATAGTCGAAACTCATAATATTGAGTTCGGGTTCTTTATAAAAGAAAGCTTTACGGATGAGCTTTCCTTCTTCATCGCGTATCGAGATGTTTTGTAGGTTCGGTTCGCTGGAAGATAAGCGTCCCGTGGTGGTCAATGCTTGATTGAAGATGGCGTGCAATTTGCCATCGGGATAGATTTGCGTCACGAGACCTTCGATGTAGGTTGAAAGCAGTTTGGCGTATTTCCGATGTTCCAAAATCTTGCTGACGATCGGATGCTTGTCCACCAACGATTTCAAGACATCCACGGAGGTCGAGTACTTTTTGTTTCCGGCCAAGCCGAGTTTGTCAAAAAGGATTTCGCCGACTTTTTTGGGGGAAGCAATATTGAAACTTTCACCGGCGAGTTCATAAATTTCTTGGGTCAGCGCGTCAAGTTTGACTTTGAAATTCGAGCCGATATCCACCAGGGTTTTACGATCCAGCGGGAAACCCTCTAGTTCCATTTTGGCCAGCACGGCGGCTAAAGGAAGTTCGACTTCGCGGTAGAGGTTCAGCGCCTCGATTTTTTGCAGTTCGGCCGTGGCCTTCGCGGCAATCCGTAAGCTTTGGTAGGCAATCAACGACGTTTGATCGACGTTTCCTTGGGGTAAAAGACTCAAAGTATCGGTTCCCGGAACGTTGATATCCACGCCGAAGAAACCAAAAATCGAAGTCGGCCCGTTATTGAGCGAAGAATCCAGCAAATAGGCCGCTAAGAGGACGTCAAAGGCCAAACCTTCGATGGCAACCCCATGAAGGTGCAACGCGCATTTCATGGCTTTATAGTCGAAGCAGTATTTTTCGATGGAGGCATCGTTTAACGCCGCCAAAAGTTTGTTATCTTTCTTCAGGTCATCCAGTGAGATATAAATCAAGTCGTGGCCATTATAAAGCGCCATCCCGAAAACTCCGGCGCGATGGTAATTGGTATCTTCCATATCCAGGGCGATGCCCAGTTCATGACCAAACGTGAAATGGGCGGTTGAAGAAACCACAGCTGGCGTGAGGACTTCTTGGGATTTGGCTTCTTTCTTGAAGCGAGGATTGATTTTGTTGAGCACGGACCGAAGTTCATACTTTTGGCAAAAGGCGTTGAGTTTCTCAAAATCGTAGCCTTCATAGAAGGTGGCTTCCAGTTTAAACGGAAGGTCAATATCCGTGCGGATCTCGGCTAAGTGGCGGGATAAACGCGCGATTTCTTGGTTGGCCTTGATTTTTTCGCCCAGTTTTCCGCCGATTTCGTCGGCCGCGGCAATAATGGCTTCCAAAGACCCATATTGTTGAATCAATTTGACCGCGGTCACGTCACCAATTCCGGGAACGCCGGGAATGTTATCACTGACATCGCCGCACAAGCCTTTGTAATCGACGATTTGAGCAGGTTTAAGTCCCCACTCCGCAAACAAAGCGGCCTCATCCATGACTTGGATATCGCTGAGCCCTTTTTTCAAAAGATTGACTTCGACGTTTTTAGCGATGAGTTGTAAAAAGTCACGGTCGCTGGTATAGAGGCTGACCTGGTATCCGGTCGCGGCTCCGACCGCAGCAGCGGTTCCGGCCACATCGTCGCCTTCAAAGCCGTCCATTTCAAACGTAAAAACACCTAACGATTTCAAAAATTCGCGGGCAATCGGCATTTGTGAAATGAGATCAATCGGCACAGGTTTCCGGTTGGCTTTATACGCTTCGAGTTCTTTATGACGGAACGTCTTTTTGCCGGTGTCGAACGCCACCAACATATGTTCATCTCCGGCAAGTCCGGATATGATTTTGGTCATCATGTTGGCAAACGCAAAAACCGCGTTGGTGACAACCCCGTCTTTGGTCTGCATCAATGTTTTGCCGGGATAGGCCGTCGCGTAGTAAGCACGGAAAAGCAATGAATTTCCGTCGATGAT
>CAZKHP010000031.1:0-8679 GCA_964552695.1 uncultured Staphylococcaceae bacterium
CACAAGCGTCATTTGATACTTAGCCACGATCTCTTTATCCAAAGGATAATTCGGACGCCCATAAGCCAGCAAATGCACGATTTTGGACAACTCTTCGGCGTCTTTCCACTTGGGGAACAAGGCGACTTCATCAAAGCCGATCAAATCGTAGAGTTCGGCATTGGGATAGACGTCCCGAAAATGTTTGACGGTATCGATGGAATAGTTGATCGCGGCATCGCTATCGACTTCGTAAAGGGATATCGAAAAGCCGTTGACTTTCTGAACGGCCAAACGCAGCATATCCAAACGCGCCTGGACGTCACTGGTCGGTGATTTCCAACGCGGGTTCTTGGCTAAAATAAAGATGACCTCATCGGCGTTGATAGCTTCTTTGGCTCGGCGGGCCATGTCGATGTGGCCGTTATGAATGGGATCAAACGATCCACCGAATAAGATGATTTTCCGCATGGCTATTCCAGCGTGATCTTCGGTTTCTCGGTATTTCTCCGGAAAAGGACAATGACGCGTCCAATCACTTGGACGACTTCGGAGTGCGTATTGGCGGATAAATCGAGTGCGACTTCCATGATTGGCGCGTCCACCGCTTTTAACACTTGGACTTTGATGAGTTCATGCGCCACCAAAGCGGCATCGAGCATCGAAACAACCGCATTGGAAAGTTCTTTTTTGCCGATTTTGTAAATGGGTTCCATCCGATTGGCCAAACCCTTTAAATGCATCTTTTGTTTACTGGTTAACATTGTTTCTCCTTAAATTTTCGCGGGTTTGACATAGACTTTGACGCCTTTGGGGACCATCACGCGCAAGACTTGGCCGTTTCCTTTAAACGTCACCCATCCCAGGCCGGTGATGCCGACATCGAGACGGTTGGTTTCGGTAATAGTAATCTCAAACGCTTCCAAATCGGTCACATCGCGCACGATTTTGCTGATGGGACGGATGGTTTTGGTACGGATTTGCGAATCCATCGTACGGTCCGCGCGTTCGAGTTTGGCACGGTTGATATCGACGGGGTTGGCTAAGTAGACGCTGAATCCGGTATGTTTGCCTTGGACGAAATCGAAACGGGCAAGTCCACCGAAGATGAGGCTTTGGCCGGGATTGAGTTGGAACGTCCGCGGTTTGACTTCCTTCATCGGGGTGATGACTTTCAAAACTTCTTTTTCGACTTTGAAGAGAAGCGAATTATCAACGCTGATCCCCGGAGTGTCGAACAAGAATGAGGATTCATCAAGCGGAATCTCAATCACACGGAGCGTGGTCCCCGGGAACGGAGACGTCGTAATCAGCATGCTCGTGGTATTCGAGTAATTCTTAATAAAGTTATTGATAATCGATGATTTTCCGCTGCTGGCCGCGCCGATGAAATAGACGTTACGGCCTTCGCGACGGGCTTGAATCTTCTCTTTGAGTTCGTCCATGTTGTAGTTCTTGATCGAACTGGTAATGACAATGTCGCTGACCGCCATTCCGGCTTCTTGGCATCGTTTGGCTACGTAATCATGAAGCTTCTGATCGCTGACTTCGCGGGGAAGCAGATCGCGTTTATTGGCGACCACAATGGTCGTCAAACCTTTAATCTTTTCGTTAAACGCCGAGACAAACGAGGATTCAAATGAAAACAAATCGAAAACATACACGATGAGGGCATTTTCCTTTTGAGCGGCCTCGAGAATTTTAAAGAATTCTTCGTTGGCCGAAGGGTCGCCGGTGTGTTCGTCTTTTCCGTAATGTTGCATGCGGAAGCACCGCTGACACAAAACGACTTCGTGTTTGATCAGTTGTTCTTCGGGAACATAACCGGGTAGGTTTGCGTCAACGGTTTGCAAGATGACGCCACAGCCATAACAACGCCGGATGCGCTTGAGTTCACTCATGAACGTTTACCCACTCCTTAAGGAGCCCTTTCTTTTTTAAATGACGGCGTATGGGACGGTCAAACCATCGGTTGACGACGGTCGTCCATTGATCTTCTTTGACGATCTTTTCGGTCAATAACACACGGATTTTGGCTTTTTTGGCACAGAGCACATCGGTCATCAGCTGATCGCCGACCAGCATGGTTTCAGAAGATAGCAACTTCTGGTCCTTAAGGACTTTTTTGACTTTGAACGCAAACGGTTTACGCGCGCTGTTGAGAAACGGAAGTTGGATTTTCGTGGCGTACGATGAGACGCGTGGGCCATGGTTGTTGGACAAAATGTACAAATGGAGCCCCGCTTCTTGGAGTCGTTTTACCAAATTAACAGCTCGTTCTGAAGGAACAAAAAGGCGATAGGAGTCCAGCGTGTTATCCAAATCGATCAGGAGGTTTTTAACGCCAATGGCTTTGTAAAACGAAGGATCGACTTCGTAAATGCTTTTGGCGTGATAGGTTGGCACAAAACAGGTGAACATCGTTTTCCCTCCGTCTTCATTGTAAAAGAAAAAGACCTCTTTTTCTAGACTTTCGCTATGGATTCGGTAAATAATAAAGTGACCTAGGAAAACAACCATGAACACTTCAGCTTGGATGCAAAAGAATCGCGACCTTCTGTTACGAGCGTTATCGACGCTTGGCATGGTTTTGGATTTGTTCTTTCCCCTATTGGGCATAGCCTGTGGCGTAATAGCCATGTCTTTGACCTATAAAGGTGAGAAAAGCGATTGGAAAAATCCCGATTTATACTACGCCATTCTCACCATCTTGGCCGGTGTCTTCATCCTCTTCGCGGTCAACAATCTCCCTCTCCCCAGTTCATCCTCGTCATCCTCCGCATCCCTCTAATAAAAATGCCCCATCGCTGGGGCATTTGCTTTATTTATCATCCAAATCGTCGAAGATCGAAATTTGCTCGTAGCCTTTGGCACTTTCGTCTTTTTCGTCGCCTTTGACCACCGGCAATTCTTCTTTAAGGGGCGGTTCGTAACTGACGAAATGGTCGTCAACCACCGTCATTTCTCCGCCATAGACGCCGACGATGCTTTGTCCGGCGGGTAGAGGAATGTTCTTTTTGGCGTATTTATCGACGGGCGTCGGATGGAAGTCATCCAGCGTCACGCTTCCGGGCGTAAAGTCGTTCTTCAGGAAGTTGAGTGTCAACGCTTCCGCCTTCTTATCAAGTTTGTTCGCATAAACCAGATTGTGTTTATCCGATTTGAACGATTTGTAGACGTATTGAACTTTGCCTAAACGCGGAGTCCGGACAAGGTAACCGCTATCGAATAAACGGAGGCAGCCCACATCGGTGAGCATCACGACTTTGCCGCGTTCGCCTGGATCATAACTGAGCAAGGCCACGGCTTTTTCGTCTTTGGCCATGGTATTGATGGCTTTCACGCCACTGGTCTTAATGCCGGTCAAGGTAATATCGTTTTCGTTATAGAAACTGGCGTTACCTTCGGAAGTTAACACGATGAGGTCGCTATTTCCGGTGGTCAAGGCCACATCGGCGACTTCGTCTTCACGGAACAGTTTCATGCATCCGATCGGCTTGCCGTAACGTTGAACAAAGAAGTCGGAAAGTTTCGACCGTTTGATTTGGCCGCGGACGGTCAAAATCGCAATGTTGAGGTCTTCGCGGAAGAGTTCCACGATGAACGCTTTCAAAATCTTCTCTTCGCCGGGCAGGCTCACGAGGTAGTTGACGTGTTTGCCTTCTTCTTTCCATTTGCCTTCCACGATTTCATGAACGGGGACAAACAAATAGTTGCCTTCGGTGGTAAAAGCGACGACATAATCGGCGGTATTGGCTTTACCATAACCGATCAGCACATCATCGGGTTTGAGTCCCGGGAGTGCGCCATCGCTGGATTTATAGGATTTGATCGAGGACCGTTTGAAGTAGCCGTCACGGGTAATGACCACCATCACGTCTTCTTTGACGATGAGGTCGCGTTTATCGATTTGGATCGTTTCGACGTTTTCTTGAAGCGTGGTCTTGCGGGCCGTTCCGAACCGCGTCACGATGCTCCGTAAGTCGTTGATGATGACCTTATCGAGCTTTTTACGATCGGCTAAAATGCCTTCGAGTTCGGCAATCTTCTTTTCTAAATCATGTTTCTCGTTCACTAATACCGTGACGTCGGTATTGGTGAGTTTATAAAGCTGCAAAACCACGATGGCTTCGGCTTGTTCTTCGGTAAAAGCAAATTTGGCAATGAGGTTTTTCTTGGCATCTGCTTTGTCTTTGCTGCCGCGGATGATGGCCACCACTTGGTCCAACACGGAAATCGCTTTGATGAGGCCGTCGACGATCGATAAACGGGCCGTGGCTTTATTAAGGTCGAAGTGACTTCTTCGGGTAATGATGTCAACTTGGTGGTCGATGTAGGCGTCAATAAATTGTAAAAGCGTCAAGGTGCGCGGGTGACCGTTGACGATGGCCACCATGTTCGCGTTGAACGCGCTCTTGAGTTCGGTTTTATTCATCAAATACGTCACGATGACATCCGGATTGGCTTCCTTCTTGATGTCGATGGCGATGCGTAAACCTTCGTGGTCGCTTTCATCGCGGACTTCCACGATGCCATCGATGGTTTTGTTATGACGGATGACGTCGATATCGTGCACGAGTTTGCTCTTGATCACGCCATAAGGAATCTCGGTAATGACGATTTGCGGACCCTCGGGGGTCTGCACCACACTGTAACGGGACATGATTTCGACCCGTCCGCGTCCGGTGGTATAAATCGAGGTCAACCCATCGGAAGCAATCATCACCCCGCCGGTCGGGAAATCCGGACCATGGACGATGCTTAAAAGGTCTTCAATCGTTGTTTTCACATGGCTCATGCGGTAAATCACGGCCTCGCACACTTCGCCTAAGTTATGCGGCGGAATGTTGGTGGCTAAAGCCACGGCGATGCCTTGCGTGCCGTTGACTAAAAGGTTCGGGAAGTGCGCAGGTAAGACGGTCGGTTCAAAATTGGAGTCGTCGAACGTAAGCTGCATGTCGACGGTGTTTTTATCGATATCGCGGACGAGTTCTTCGCTGACTTCCGCTAAGCGGGCTTCGGTATACCGGTGGGCCGCTGGTGAATCGCCGTCGATGGAACCGTTATTGCCTTGGAAGTCGACCAACGGAAGGCGGAACTTCCAGTTTTGCGACATATGCGCTAATGCTTCATAAATGGAACTGTCGCCATGGGGGTGGAAATGACCCATCACGGAGCCGACCGTGGTCGCACATTTCCGGGTGGGTTTCTTATAGACGTTGCCATCGGTGTACATGGCAAAAATAATCCGTCGTTGAACGGGTTTTAAGCCATCGCGAACATCCGGGATGGCACGATCTTGAATGACGTATTTGGCATAGGTGGCATAACGGTCACCCATGATTTCTTCCAAGGGGTTGACGTTGATTTTTTCAACGGTTTGCTTGGGGACTTCGACGACTTTTTTCTTAGCCATTACTTAACCTCCTTGACGAAGGTATCGACATAGTTGAAATTGACGTTCTCTTCGACCCATTTCTTACGGACAGTGGTATCTTTTCCCATCAACACGGTGATACGTTGTTCGACGACCAAAGGATCCTCGATGCTGACTTGAATCAGGGTCCTCGAACCCGGGCTCATTGTGGTTTCTTTGAGTTGTTCGGCGTTCATTTCGCCTAAGCCTTTATAACGGTTGATGCGGTACGGTGAACCAATCACACCTTTGGCTTCTTCCAAGGTCTTGTCATCCCAGGCGTACATGAATTTGCGGGAATCGTTTTCTTTGACGACGCGGTAAAGAGGCGGCACCGCAATATAGACCATGCCGTTGGTCACTAAGGGCCGCATGAAATGGTAAAAAAACGTGAGTAACAGGGTCTGTATATGCGCGCCATCGGTATCGGCATCGGTCATGATGATGATTTTGCCATATTTGGCTTCGCTGACATCAAAGTTTTGTCCAACGCCCGCGCCAATCGTGCTGACTAAGGTCGCAAATTCGGTATTCTTGAGCATTTGCTCGATGGTGATCGAATCGGTGTTTAAAGGCTTTCCGCGTAAAGGCAAAATGGCTTGATGGAGACGGTCTCTTCCGGCTTTGGCGGTTCCGCCGGCGGAGTCACCTTCGACAATGAAGAGTTCGTTATTTTTGTAGTCTTTGCTTTGCGCCGGGGTCAGTTTATCGCTGAGAATCAGATCTTGTTTCTTTTTATTGGTGGTCCGGGCGTCATCGCGGGCTTTGCGGGCGGCCATACGGGCATTTTGGCTGTCGAGGCACTTCTTGATCAAGGCATTGGAAAAATCTTTGTTCTCCAAAAGGTAGTACGAGAACTTGGTATAGAAAAAGTTTTGCACGGCGTTAGCCGCTTCGGGCGTTCCGAGCTTACCTTTGGTCTGTCCTTCGAATTCCAGTTTGGATTCGGGAATTTTCAGCGAGATGATCGCGGTTAATCCTTCGCGGATATCGGAACCATCGAGGTTGTTTTTACCTTTTAAGAGGTTATTGCTGTTGGCAAAATCATTGACCGCACGGGTGATCGCCGCGCGAAAGCCGGTTTCATGGGTACCCCCGTCTTTGGTGCGGATGTTGTTGACGTAGGAAAGGATGTTTTCGTTATAATCTTGCGAACAATATTGGACGGCGATTTCCATTTTGATTTCGCTGGTCATATCTTCGAAATCCAAAATCGGGGACATCGCTTCTTTGTTTTGGTTGAGCACGCCGACGTATTGGGTCAAACCGTTTTCGTAATAGAACTCTTGGCTGAGGTTGGCTCTCTCGTCCTTAAGGACGAAACGCACCTTTTTCAGTAAGAAAGCCGATTCTTGCAAGTGGTTATAAATCGTATCCCATTTGAAATCGACGGTGGTAAACATCGTGGCATCGGGTTTGAAGCGGACGGTCGTCCCATGTTTATTGGTTTTGCCGAGGACTTCCAAAGGAACCACGGTGTGACCGCCATTGGCAAACTTGATATGCGAAACGACCCCGTCACGGTAAATCGTGACATCGAGCCATTCGCTTAAAGCATTGGTGACGGAAGCGCCGACGCCGTGAAGGCCTGCGCTACTGGAATACGCCTTGTCGGAGAACTTGCCACCGCTATGAAGCGTGGTGAAAATGAGTTCGACGGCAGGGACTTTGGCGGTTTTATGAATACCGGTTGGGATACCCCGGCCTTCGTCTTGCACGGATAAAGAACCATCGGCATGGATGGTGATGGTGATGAGCTCGCCGAAACCCGAAAGAGCTTCGTCGACCGCATTATCGACGACTTCCCAAACCAGGTGATGTAAGCCCATGGCATTGGTCGAGCCGATGTACATGGCAGGCCGTTTACGGACACCCTGGAGACCTTCAAGAACATCGATGTCGTCTTCATTGTAAGCATGATGTTTTAAGTCTTGAGCCACAAGTGTCACCTGCCTTTCGCCTTTGCAACTTTCATATTATATCAAAACACTCGTCAAAAAAATAGCGTCTGTTTGTGGAAAAAAAAGGAGGATTATTATATAATCTTTCGCATGAAACAAGGAGAGCGAAAATGGAAGTTTTGCTAATCATTGGAACCGTCCTCTGTTCGGTCCTCGTGGGATACCTGATCGGGTCCATCCCCACATCCGTCATCATCGGAAAAGTATTTTTTAAGAAAGACATCCGCGACTATGGCTCGCACAACGCAGGCGGTACAAACGCCGGACGCGTGTTCGGCCGCAAGGTCGGCCTGCTGGTCATGATCCTGGACATCCTGAAATCGGCGTTACCGCTTTGGGGTATCTATTTCTTAGTGACCAAAACCGCCTTTGGTACGTATGCCCCGGCACCTTGGACGTACTACCTTGCCGGGTTTGGCGAAATGATCGGCCACTGTTATCCGGTGTTTGCCAAATTCAAAGGCGGAAAAGCTGTTTCGAGTTTTGCCGGGTTCGTTTTTGGCACCAACTGGATTTTGGGTTTGATTGGCGTGTCCCTCATGTTGATCACCCTTAAAATCAAAAAGCATGTCAGCTTAGGTTCAATCGTCGGTAGCGGATTCGTCACCGTGTTTGCCCTATTCTCGCTATTGCCCGCAACCGCATCTTTAGGTTTCTGGCCGGGCATGGAAGGCGGTATCATCTACATCGTTTTATTGCTCATCGAAACCCTTTACCTTTTCGAACGTCACCACGAGAACATCGGACGGCTCCTTCATCACAAGGAAAGCCGTATCAAATGGATGAGCTAAAAGTATTTAATTAGTAATTTATTAGTAGAAAATTCAAAAAAACAAGACCGCCAAAAAGGTTCGACCAAATGGCGGTTTTTCATTGACTTTGGCTCAAAAAAGTAAAAGAATCCGAAAAATGCGACGTGTTATCATTTTGTGGTGTATTCCACTACCGCTTTCGGATAAAAAAAGATGCCCATTTTCGGGGCATCTTTGTTCGCCATACGGATGGAATTAGGAGCTCTTTTTGACGCTGGCCATAACCGCCCGGACTTGGGCTTCGCTCGGCTTGCGTCCCATGGACGTAAACATCGCGCGAATCATCTTCTCATTGATCGGAGGGTTCTTCTCCAACTCACGTTTGAAAAACCAACGAGCTATGAAGAAACCGGCCACGCCACCACCGACAAGACCCAAAGCCAAGTACATGATGGTCGTCCAGATGTTGCTATCCGCTAATATAATTAACATTTCTCTCACCTCGCTCGTATTGTATCGTATTCTAAGGGGTATTTCAATAAAAAGGGTAAACGAAAAGGCCCTTGCGGAC
>CAZKHP010000032.1:0-8591 GCA_964552695.1 uncultured Staphylococcaceae bacterium
TCCGCATTGGCGATAAAGTCATCAGCGTCGATCTCGATACGGTCGATGGAAAAACTGCCAAAATTCCGGATGAAAAAACAGCTCAAAAGATTTTAGCCAAAATGCCCAAGAATCTGACCTTGGTAGATATCAAGAAGACTTTGCGTGTCAAAGAAAGCAAAGAGCCCTTTACGACTTCTACGCTTGCTCAAGAAGCCTTCAACGCTTTTAAATTCAAGACGAAAAAGACCAGCATCATTGCCCAAAAACTTTACGAAGGTATTTCAATTGGCGACGAAATCGTTGGTTTAATCACCTATATGCGTACCGACGCCACGCGCTTATCGCCTACATTCGTCAGCCGCGCGCAATCCTATATTCTTGAAACGTTTGGTGAAAAGTATCTTGGAAAAGTCAAAGCCGAAAAAGAATCGGTGGCGATGCAAGACGCTCACGAAGCTATCCGTCCGACCAGCAATCACCGGACCCCGGAAAGCATTCGCCAATATTTGGCACCGGATGAATACAAACTGTATAAACTGATTTATGATCGTGCGGTCGCTTCCTTGATGCCGGCCAAACGTGAAGAAGTCACCGTCTATCGCTTTGGCGGTAACGGTCTGGTCTTCAAAGCCGATGGGGTGGTTACTCTTTTTGATGGGTATACCCGAATCTATGGCGATGTCGATGAAACGAAGACCAAACAACTTCCGCAAGCGAACAAAGATGACGTTTTTGCCGCTGAAAACGCAACATCCAAACAGCATTTTACCGAACCGCCTTCACGCTATTCCGAAGCCAAGGTCGTCAAGTTGATGGAAGAAGCCGGGATTGGCCGTCCGTCTACTTATGCTGCAACCATTGAAACTTTGAGTGCGCGTAAATATGTCACGAGCACCGGAGGTTACCTTAAACCGACACCGCAAGGTGAAATTACGGTCGCCAATCTTGAAAAGTATTTCCCGCAATTCATGGATGAGAAGTATACAGCTCAAATGGAAGAGCAACTCGATGAGGTCGTTAACGACGGCGACGTTCGCTTAAAGATTCTCTCGGACTTCTATTTCCCCTTTGAGGAACAAGTTAAAAAGGCTTATGAAGATATGCCCAAAAAGCATGTCGACTACCTTGAAGAGAAGTGCCCCGTGTGCGGAAGCCCACTGGTGGAGCGAGATGGAAAATACGGACATTTCATTGCGTGTTCCGACTACCCAAAATGCAAATACATTAAGAAAGACAAAGCCCCTGCGACTCCCACCGGAACGATGTGCCCTGATTGCGGTAAACCGTTGGTTGAACGGACCGACAAAAAAGGTAAAAAGTTCGTTGCCTGTTCGGGTTACCCCAAATGTCACTACATCGAAGGACGCATCACGAATGACCACGATCATGAAAAACCGCATGTTCATACCCCGATCGTTCTGACCGATGCCGATAAGACAATTCCTTGTCCCGACTGCAAAGACGGTTGGTTACTCAAGAAAAAAGGAAAATACGGAGAGTTCCTCGGCTGCAGCAATTATCCCAAGTGCCGCCACATGGAAAAGATCGCCAAAGAAAAGAAGTGAGAGTATTCTCACTTTTCTTTTTGCCGTGATAAAATGGCAACAGGGTACACTATGGAAAAAGTCATTCACGTCGTCGGTGCCGGTTTAGCGGGGGTGGAAGCCACCCATTTTTTGGCTAAACATGGATTTGAGGTCCATCTTCACGAACAACGTCCTCAACGGATGACTCCGGCACATCATACCGAATGGTTTGGTGAGTTGGTTTGTTCCAATTCCTTGAAAAGCAATCGTCTCGATAATGCCTGCGGCCTTCTCAAAGAAGAAATGCGGGCTATGGACTCTTTGACTATGCGCATTGCTCAGGAAACGGCTGTCCCCTCAGGCCAAGCTCTCAGCGTCGATCGTGACTTGTTCGCTCAGAGGCTTACCGAGGAAATACGTTCTTTTCCGAACGTCATCATTCATCACGAGGAAATCGTCGAAATCCCTGAAGGAATGACCATTCTCGCCACAGGACCTCTGACCAGTGATTCTTTAATTGCCACTCTTTCAAAAATTACCAGGGAAAACAACCTTTCCTTTTTTGATGCGTCTTCCCCGATTCTTGAGAAGGAGAGCATTGATTTTAATAAAGCCTACTTTAAATCCCGCTATGAACAAGATGAAGGCAGTTACATCAACTGTGCGATGAACAAAGAAGAGTACGAAAAGTTTTACCATGAGTTGATTAACGCCAAACTAGTAGAAAAACACGAATTTGACACTGGCTACTTTGAAGGATGCATGCCCGTTGAAGTCATGGCCAAACGCGGAGTCGACACGCTTCGTTATGGCCCTTTAAAACCGATGGGTTTGCGGAGGACACCCGAAGATCGTCCTTATGCGGTCGTCCAGCTTCGCCAAGACAATGTTGCCGGCAATCTCTATAACATTGTGGGTTTCCAAACGAATTTGACCTACTCTGAGCAAAAGCGTGTTTTTGGGTTAATCCCCGGTTTAGAAAATGCGACTTTTGTCCGTTACGGTCTCATGCACAAGAATACATATTTGAAAGCACCCAAAGTGCTCGAGCCCACGCTGTCTCTCAAAAAGGAAAAACGCATCATCATTGCAGGACAATTGTGTGGCGTTGAAGGTTATGTCGAAAGTGCGGCGACCGGGATTCTCGCCGGTGTCAGCGCAATGCGATTATTATTGCAAAAACCCGATAAAAAGCTTCCTTTGAACACGATGCTTGGAGCATTAGTCAACTACATTACCCAATGCGTTCCGGACAATTTTGCTCCGATGAATGCCAACTATGGAATCTTGCACGGAGCCAACAAAAACAATCGTGAACAAATGGCCGAACAATCGATAGAAGCCATTCGGAAATGGTGGTCGACGATCGATGAATAAACCCTTATCGGAATTCTTAAATCATTTGAAAGTCGAACGGAACTATTCTTTAAAGACCATCGATTCCTATCGACGGGACATTGAAAAGTTCTATCGTTTTCTGAATGAACAAAACGTTCTTGCATCCGAGGTGGATTCTCTTCTCATCCGTAATTTTCTTTCGACCGAATTAGCCAACAATATCGGCAAACGGTCACTCAAGCGGCGGATGAGCGCGCTACGCCATTATTACAACTTTATGGTGTCGAAAAACTATGTAAAAACGAACCCATTTCTAGTTTCTTCCTCTCCAAAAGCGCAAGTCAAATTGCCCAAAGTTCTTTATCTGGAACAAGTTGAGTTATTGTTGAAAATGAATTCGGAACGGACCGATGAGCTGGCAATCCGTGATCAAGCTATCATCGAATTACTTTATGCATCGGGCATTCGTGCCGCCGAGCTTGTTTCGCTTACTCTGCAAGACATCGACTTCAGACAACGGATTATTCGTGTCCTCGGAAAAGGACGGAAAGAACGGATGGTTCCGATTTCCAGGACCGCCAAAGCGGCATTGGAAGACTACATGAAGAATCTCCGGCCGACTCTTCTTAGCAAAAATTCTGATTATAAAGACGCCAGTTTTTTCTTTCTCAATGACAAAGGCAAAGGGCTCACAACCCGAGGACTCGAGTTCATTTTGAAAAACATTGAGAAGAAAACGGGTGATTATATCGACCTTCATCCGCACCTTTTAAGGCATACGTTTGCCACGCATTTATTGGAAAACGGGGCGGATTTGCGGGTAATTCAGGAACTGCTTGGTCACGCCAGTTTGTCCACGACGCAGATTTACACGCATGTTACCCAAGAAGCGATGAAAGCCCAATATGATCTTGCGTTTCCGAGAACCAAGAAGAAAATGAAACGATGACGCTAGCGTCAGGGCAAACCGAAAACAACCGAATTTTTCGTTGCATGTCGGATAAGGCCTGTGATACAATAAGTTGCTCTCTTAAAAGAGAGACTACACACATCATGGATTCAACGGCGCGGTCCTCACCGCCCAAGGGGGCACTTTGAGGAGTCGTTGTCAGAAATGATGGAGGAAAAAACCAAACCTGGAGGTCAGTATGAGCGAAGAAGTAAAGAAAGTCGAGGCCGAGGCCCAACCCGTCGAAAAACCCGTTGATGTCATGGCCGCTGTGGTGCACGGAGACAATGAACCCGTCATCACCATGAAAAAGTTGCTTGAAGCCGGTGTCCATTTCGGTCACCAAACCCGTCGTTGGAACCCCAAGATGTCCAAATTCATCTATGGCGCCCGTAACGGTATCTACATCATCGATTTACAAAAATCCGCTGCCAAAATCGACATCGCCTACAAAACCATGAAGAAGATCGTCGACGAAGGTGGCAAAGTCCTCTTTGTCGGAACCAAGAAACAATGCCAAGAAGCGGTCAAAGAAGAAGCTTTGCGCTCGGGCAGTTTCTACATCACCAACCGTTGGTTAGGTGGCACGTTAACCAATTTCCGGACCATCCAAAACAGAATCCGGTTCCTTAAAGAATTAGAAAAGAAGGAAGAAGACGGCTCTTTGGAACTCCTTCCGAAGAAAGAAGCCGCAATCCTTCGCAAAGAAAAAGAAAAGCTTGCTAAAAACCTTGATGGCATTAAAGAAATGCGCAAAGTTCCGAACGCCATCTTCGTCGTTGATCCGCACAGTGAACACAACGCCGTCAGCGAAGCGCACAAACTCGGTATCCCTGTCTTCGGTATCGTTGATACCAACTGCGATCCGGATGAAGTCGACTTCCCGATTCCCGCCAACGATGATGCCATCCGCAGCGTCCGTCTTGTCTTAGCCGTTATGGCCGACTCGATTGTCGAAAGCAAAGGCGGTCAACCCACCGTTGCCTACACCAAAGATGTCGAAGGCGAAAACGTCACCATGAAAGATGCGATCCGTCAAGCCGAACGTCCGGTCGTCCGTCGTGAAGAAGGCGAAGGCGGTTACCGTCCTCGTTATCCGTACAAAGAAAGAACCTCTCATTCCGATAAACCCTTAAGCGCCCCGGTGGCTCCCAAAGCTGAAGCTCCCAAAGCCGAAGTGAAAGCAGAAGCCCCTGTAAAGGAGTAATGAAATGTCCACAGTCATCGAATTAATCAAAGTCCTTCGTGAGCGCACTGGCGCTGGCATGATGGATTGCAAAAAAGCGATCGAAGAAAATAACGGCGACATCGAAAAGGCCGTTGATTGGCTTCGTGAAAAAGGCATTACCAAAGCGGCCAAGAAAGCTTCCCGCATCGCTGCGGAAGGTTTGACCGATGTCCGTTTGGATGAAGCCTCCAAAAGCGTCATCATCTTGGAAGTCAACTGTGAAACCGACTTTGTCGGCAAAGGCGAACCGTTCGCCAAGTTGGTCCATGATGTCCGCGATTCGTTATTGAAACTCCAACCCGGCTGCATCGATTGCGCCCGTGAAGGTGTTGCCACCCTTTTTACCGATGCTACGGTCAAGATTGGTGAAAAACTCGAACTCCGTCGCTTTGAAATCGTCAAAGCCGATCCCGCCGTTGTCGGAACTTACATCCACATGGGTGGCAAGATTTCCGTCCTCGTCGTCATGGCGAAACCGGATGCCCAATTAGCCAAAGGTTTAGCGATGCACATCGCCGCCAACAATCCTCAATACATTGCTCGTGAAGATATTCCTGCCGCGGTCCGTGAGCATGAAACCAAAATTCAACTCGAAGCTGCGAAAAGCGATGAAAAATTAGCCGGAAAACCGGAAGCGGCCTTGGCTAAAATCATCGAAGGAAAAGTCAACAAAGTCTTCAGCGAATCCACCCTCGCCGAACAAGCTTACCTGCTTGACGAAAACGGTTCGACGGTCCAAAACGTCCTCGCCCGTTCCGGCAATAAGGTTTTGAAGTTCGTCCGCTATGCGGTTGGCGAAGGCATCGAAAAGCGCGTTGACGATTTTGCGAAAGAAGTCATGAGCCAAGTCAAATAGAACACTCTTTGAGTGTTCTTTTTTTACATGGAGGGAAAAATGAAAAAGTACAAACGAATCATCCTCAAATTAAGCGGCGAAGCACTGGCAGACAAATCTGGTAAAATGATTCTAGAAGCCCACCGGTTGGACAACATTGCCGAGGCCATTAAAATTATGGTTGGCAAAGGCGTTCAAGTGGGGGTTGTCATCGGCGCCGGAAACATCTGGCGGGGCAAACTCGCCGAACAAATCGGCATCGACCGTTCGACGGCTGATTACATGGGAATGCTCGGAACCATCATCAACTCGATGGCCCTTCAAAGCGCAATCGAGAAACTCGGCATCGAATGCCGCGTCATGAGCGCCGTCGAAGTCCGTGCGGTTGCTGAACCCTACATTCGCCGGAAAGCCATCCGTCACCTCGAAAAGAACCGTGTCGTCATCTTCGCCGGGGGTACGGGCAATCCTTACTTCACGACCGATACCACGGCCAGCTTACGGGCGATGGAAATGGAAGCCCAAGCCATCCTGATGGCCAAAAATGGCGTCGATGGCGTGTATTCCGATGATCCCGAAAAGAATCCGGATGCCAAATTCATTCCGGAAATCACCTTCAAAGAAATGATTAATCAAAATCTCAAAGTCATGGATCCGACGGCCGCGTCGTTACTGATGGAGAAAAACATCGAAATCAACGTGTTCAACATGAACGACCTGACCAATTTCGAAAAAATCCTTAACGGAGAGCGCGTCGGTACCATTATAAGAAAAGGAGAATGACTATGGATGAACTCGCGTTGGAATGTGTAGAAAAGACGAACAAAACTGTCGAAGCCTTAAAAGCCAGCTTTGCCACGATTCGCACCGGAAGAGCCAATGCCTCCCTCCTCGACCGCATCGAAGCCGATTATTATGGGGATAAAATGCCCATCAATCAAATCGCCAGCGTGACGGTCCCGGAACCTCGCCAACTGCTCATCAAACCTTACGATCGTAATGACCTCAAAGCCATCTTGTCCGCGATTGCCGCCAGCGACATCGGCATCAACCCCATCAATGACGGAGGCAATATCCGTTTAATCATGCCCCCGCTCACCGAGGAACGCCGTCGCGATTTGGTAAAACTTGCCAAAAAGTATACCGAAGAAGCCAAGATTGCCATCCGTAATATCCGTCACGATTACTTTAGTTTCCTCAAAGAAGATGACTCCTACTCCGAAGATTTGAAAGAACGTATTGAAGCGGACATTCAAAAAGTCGTCGATGAGGCAATGAAAAAAGTCGAAGATCAATTCGTCGTTAAAGAAAAAGAAATTATGGTGGTGTAAGGATCGGATTCTCCGGTCCTTTTCTTTTAATGTTAAATTCTTAACTTAATGCAATCGAAATTTTCTTTTTCGATGGATTCCTGCTTTTTTGATTTTTTGTTGCGTTTAGTTCGCCATATTTTTGACAAAAACCGAGGGTTTGACGATAATGGGGGCGAAGCAAAAGGGACAGCAGATCAAGTTTGGCTAACTTAATGCAGCTGCTAGAACTCTTATGGTTAGGCGTCCTTCTTGCCCGTTGAACAGGTTAGATTATCTGGAGTAGTCTAACCTTTTTCTTTGGAATCCTGTTGATTCTGATTTGGTCCAAAAAAGTCTTTCCGAATCTATGCCGGACCAAATCGTAGGGGCTTTGATCACCCAACGATTTTCTGACGTAGGAATTGATGTTCGAGAACATGTCGTCGATCGTGTCTTGGGTGATGCCATCGATGCTCTTTCCTTTTGGGATGAGGTAGCGGACGAACTCGTGGAGGCGTTCGCATTCGGCCTTGTCGGTGGCCCTGTAGGGGTTGGTGAAGAAGGTGGAGCAAAGCTTTTCCCCACGTTCGTTGGCCTCGATCCTGAAAAAAGCAGAGAATTCGAACCCGTTGTCGCATAAATTGATTGGGAAAAGGCGACGGAAAGCATCTTCCCCGATGTCCCTCCGGATCTGGAAGACGGCGGCGTTGGCGGAGGACGAGGAACCTTTCTCGATCAGGCGTCCGAACTGGAAGCCATACTTGGGGAAAGTGATGGTCAGGATGGCCCGTTTATCGTCAAGCTTGCCGATGACCGAGTCGTACTGGACGACGTTGGCCGTTTTGTGCGACGCGACGGCCCTTTTGTAGTCCTTGTAGGTCCTTCCGACGAGGGCCTTGATGCTTTTGACGTGAAACCTTTCGTCGGAGGTGGCTTGCCGTCTGTAGACGACGTACTTTCGGAGTTGGGAAGGCCTGACGGAGAGGCTTCCCCTGTAGCAGAGCCGTCGGACGGTGGCCTCGGAGCAGATGCTTTTCAGAGTCTTGCTAGAGGCATAGATGTGATGGAGGCTCTGGCCAAGGACGACTCCGGCGGACACCTCGGCGTCGACGAGAGCGATGAGGTTTTGGGCCAGCTTCGGCGACGAGCGGCAAAGCTTCCTCCTGCGGTCGGAGACATCGACAGCGTAGGCAAAATCATAGTAGAGTTTTTCCCTGGGGCAGTGCCCTTTGATGGGACACATGTTGCAGACGATAAAACGGTCCCGACACAGACACGGGTTGTTGTTCCCCGGAACCTTACGGGAATTTCTCGTCAACTCGCGGTAGACCGTGGCGGGATCAAACCCAAGGCGGAGGGCAATTTGTCTTATAGGCTGCTTCATTTCAAGACAACCCTGGAGGGTCATCCTGTCGGCAGCATCCAATTGTTTCTTGCCCAT
>CAZKHP010000033.1:0-8481 GCA_964552695.1 uncultured Staphylococcaceae bacterium
GCTATTATCGGACGGACAATTCCGGGACATTCTTGGGTTATGTCAACGACACCGAACCCTCGAGTTTTCCTGCCGATGTCCAACTCAACGATACCTATTATCAAAAAATCGCCCACACCAATACCGCGTCCACCAGCGAGAACGGTTACCCGCTTTATCACCTCTTGGAAAGCAGTGGAGAGAACACCTTCCTTTTAGGAAACGCCGCGACCAATGCGACACTTTTCCAAGCAGGCGACAGCTTCGGCGTCGACACGTTCACCGATTTCACGTTCCATGATGGTTCCTCTCTCGGATACACCTTTCATATTGATTCGTTAACGACCTATGAAGCCAAAATCACGTTTACGAAACTGGGATGATTTTTCCTTATCGTTTCGTGAACTTTTTTACATTTGTTGTTGCATTTAGGTAGGCCCTCGTCTATAATACGTAGCGTGTGCATGATCGACCCATTGGGTCATTTTTTAAGGAAAAGATTGACACACCGGGTATTGTGTACTTAACAATGCCAATTCGCATTCGGAAGGAGGACTAAACCTAATGCCAACAATCAACCAACTGGTCCGTAACGGACGCACCAAGACCACCTTCAAGTCGAAGGCTCCGGCTCTCAACAAGAGATGGAACTCCCTCGAGAAGCGTCAAACCGACCAAGATTCCGCTCAAAAACGCGGTGTCTGCACGCGTGTCGGCACGATGACTCCGAAAAAGCCGAACTCGGCTTTACGGAAGTACGCTCGTGTTCGCTTAAGCAATGGTTATGAAGTTACTGCCTATATCGGCGGTGAAGGTCACAACTTGCAAGAACACAGCACGGTCATGATCAGAGGAGGCCGGGTAAAAGATTTACCGGGCGTTCGCTATCACGTCATTCGGGGCACTTTGGACTGTGCCGGTATTGAAAAACGTCGTCAAGGACGTAGCCAATACGGGACCAAGAGACCCAAAGAAGCCAAATAATTCGACTCGGTTATATAATCACTGAAGATTTCAGGAAGGAGGAAATTATATGCCACGTAAAGGAAGCGTTAGTAAAAGAGACGTGTTACCCGATCCGATTTACAATTCGAAATTGGTGACTCGTTTAATCAATAAGATCATGCTGGATGGCAAACGCGGAACCGCGCAAACCATTCTTTATGAAGCTTTCAAGAAAATCGAAGCCAAATCGGGAAAACCCGCGATGGACGTCTTCGCGACGGCCATTAACAACATTATGCCGGAGGTCGAACTTAAGGTTCGTCGGATCGGCGCTGCCAACTACCAAGTTCCGGTGGAAGTATCCCCCGAACGAAAGGTCACTTTAGGCCTCCGTTGGTTGGTGAGCTATGCTCGCTTGAGAAACGAGAAAGCTATGGAAGACAAATTAGCGAACGAGATCATCGATGCCGCCAACGGCACCGGCGCCTCGGTCAAGAAACGGGAAGATACGCATAAGATGGCGGATGCCAACAAAGCTTACGCGCATTATCGCTGGTAGGCGGTTCATTTATGCCTCGCGAATACGATCTTAATCACACCCGTAATATCGGTATCATGGCTCACATCGATGCCGGTAAAACAACGACCACCGAACGCATTCTCTATTTCACCGGAAAAATCCACAAGATCGGTGAAGTTCACGAAGGCGCAGCCACCATGGACTGGATGGTCCAAGAACAAGAACGCGGTATTACCATTACAAGTGCGGCCACGACGGCCTTCTGGAAGGGCAACCGCATCAACATCATCGACACTCCGGGGCACGTCGACTTCACGGTTGAAGTTGAACGTTCGCTTCGCGTCCTTGATGGCGCCGTCACCGTCCTCGACGGTAAAAACGGCGTTGAACCGCAAACCGAAACCGTTTGGCGCCAAGGCACCAAATACGGCGTCCCGCGCATCGTCTTCGTCAACAAGATGGATGCCATCGGCGCTGACTTCGATATGTGCGTCGAAACGTTGCACAGCCGTTTAGCCGCCCATGCAGAAGCGATTCAATATCCGATCGGCTCTGAATCCAAATTCAAAGGCATGATCGATATCATCCAACAAAAAGCTTGGGAATACCAAGGGGATAAGGATGCGCCCCCTGTGCAAATCGCGATTCCTGCCGAATACCTCGAAAAGGTGAAGACCCTCCGGGCCAAATTGCTCGAAGCGTTAGCGGCTTATGATGATGAACTCATGATGAAAGTCCTCGAAGGGGAAGAAGTCTCCGTCGAAGAGATCAAATCCGTCATCCGTAAAGCCGTTATCTCCGGTAAATTCCACCCCGTTCTCTGCGGTTCGGCTTACAAAAACAAAGGCATTCAACCGTTGCTCGATGCCGTCGTCGACTACTTACCGTCCCCGATCGATATCGAACACGCTAAAGGTCACTTACCCGATGGTACGCTTAAAGAAGTCATCCCTGAAGACAAAGCACCGTTTGCCGGTTTGGCCTTCAAGATTGCCACCGACCCCTTCATCGGCCGTTTGGCTTATGTCCGGGTTTATACCGGTACCCTCAAGTCCGGTTCCTACGTCCTGAACTCCACCAAAGGCGTTAAGGAACGTATCGCTCGCTTAGTCTTAATGCACGCTAACCACCGTCAAGAAGTCGATGAACTCTATGCGGGTGACATCGGCGCCGTCGTCGGCCTCAAAAATACGACCACCGGCGATACCCTTTGCGACGAAAAAGCGGAAATCTTACTCGAAAAAATGGAATTCCCCGAACCCGTTATCGAACAAGCGGTGGAACCCAAATCCAAAGGCGACCAAGAAAAAATGGGCGTCGCGCTCATGAAGCTGGCTGAAGAAGATCCGACCTTCCGCGTCCACACGGATGCCGAAAGCGGACAAACCATTATTGCCGGCGTCGGCGAACTCCACCTCGACATCATCGTCGACCGGATGCGTCGCGAATTCAACGTCCAAGTTAACGTCGGTGCGCCTCAAGTCGGTTATCGCGAAACCATCAAGAAATCGGCCGAATGCGAAGGCAAATACATCAAACAAAGCGGTGGCCGTGGTCAATACGGTCACGTCTGGATCCGCTTCGAACCGAATCCGGGCAAAGGCTTTGAATTCGTGGATGCCATTGTCGGCGGTACGGTCCCCAGAGAATACATCAAGCCGACCAACGAAGGCTTGAAAGACTCGCTCGATCGTGGTCTCGTCGCCGGATTCCCGGTCGTCGATATCAAAGCGACCCTCTTCGATGGTAGCTACCACGATGTCGACTCCTCGGAAGCTGCGTATAAAATCGCTGCTTCGATGGCGCTCAAAGAAGCCGCCAAAAAGTGCGACCCGGTGCTCCTTGAACCGATCATGAAGATCGAAGTCACGGTCCCCGAACAATACTATGGCGACGTGGTCGGCGATATCGCTCGCCGTCGTGGCAACATGACCGGTGAATCCCAACGCGGAAACGCCAAGGTCGTCGAAGCCGAAGTCCCCTTGTCCGAAATGTTTGGTTACGTTACCGATTTACGGTCCTTCACGCAAGGCCGCGGCAACTACACAATGCAATTCGAGCGCTATGGCGAATGCCCCCGCTTTATTGCAGATGAAATCATCAAAAAATCAGGCATGAGCACACGTTAGGACATCACTACCCGAGGTATTGATTTCTTATAAACCTTGCTATATTATGAATTCGTTGAATTAACACGAAATCCAAAGGAGGAAATTCAAACATGGCAAAAGAAAAATTTGATAGAAGTAAAGTCCACGTTAATATTGGTACCATTGGTCACGTCGACCACGGCAAGACCACGTTAACCGCGGCCATCACCACTGTCTTAGCGCAGCAAGGTGGTGCCAAGAAAATGGCCTACGACCAAATCGACTCCACCCCTGAAGAAAAGGCTCGTGGTATTACGATTAATACCGCCCACGTCGAGTACAGCACCAAGAAACGGCACTATGCTCACGTCGACTGCCCGGGGCACGCTGACTATGTCAAGAACATGATCACCGGCGCCGCTCAAATGGATGGCGCAATCCTCGTCGTCACCGCCACCGATGGTGTTATGCCGCAAACCCGTGAGCACATCCTGCTTGCCCGTCAAGTCGGTGTTCCTTACATCGTCGTCTTCATTAACAAAGTCGACCTCGTTGATGATCCTGAATTGATCGACCTCGTCGAAATGGACGTCCGCGATCTGCTCAAGTTCTACGGATTCCCCGGCGATGACATCCCTGTCATCCGCGGTTCCGCCAAACTCGCCCTCGAAGGCGATGCCGCTGCCCAAAAGCAAATTCTTGCTTTGATGGATGCGGTGGACACCTACATCCCGGATCCCGTCCGTGCCAACGATAAGCCCTTCTTACTCCCGATCGAAGACGTCCTGACCATCACCGGTCGTGGCACCGTCGTCACCGGCCGTGTCGAACGTGGCATGCTCCGTCTCAACGACGAAGTTGAAATCGTCGGTATTCACGATACCCTTAAGACCATCGTCACCGGTATCGAAATGTTCCGCAAACTCTTGGACTTCGCCGAAGCCGGCGATAACGTCGGTGTCTTGTTAAGAGGCATCAACCGTGACCAAGTCATCCGCGGTCAAATTCTCTGCAAACCTGGTTCGGTCACCCCGCACACCAAGTTCGTCGCCAGTGTCTACGTCCTCACCAAAGAAGAAGGTGGCCGTCACACTGCGTTCTTGAGCAACTACCGTCCTCAATTCTACTTCCGCACGACCGATATTACGGGCGTCATCACGCTCCCGGCCGGAACGGAAATGGTTATGCCGGGCGATAACGTTACCTTGAACGTTGAATTGATCCACCCGGTCGCCATTGAAAAAGGCACCAAGTTCTCCATCCGAGAAGGTGGACGTACCGTCGGCGCCGGCACTGTCAGCGAAATTCTTAAATAGTTCGCTAACAAGCAATAAACAAAGAAGGCTCATCCTTGCGGTGGGCCTTTTGTTTTGGTAACCTACCCAACAAAACATTGCATTTTCGGGTTTATTACTTAATAATAAAGACTGTCGAATTAAGAAAGGTAAAAATTATGAACATCGTTCCCGCCAGCCTTGGCAAAAGAACCGGAGCCGCAATCATTGATTTGTTGGTGGCCGCTTTGGTGTGGTTTGGTCTATTGGCCTATGCCATCCAACCGATCTTTAATGCCAGTTTTGACTTGCCCGCCATCCAAGATGAGTATCAAGCCATCCAGATTGAAAGCAAGCTATATGCGCTGGATGAAGATTATGGCACTGTCAGCGTCCTCGCCGAAGAAGACTATGCCACCGGCATCTTAGCCTATTACACCGAATACAAAGGTGAAACCATTGCCTGGTACAATACCGAAATCTTGAAAATCGGTAGTGAAGACTCCCTGTTTGTGTACGCGCAAACCGCCGGAGTTGATGATCCCACCATCGTCGGCGTTCCCGCTCCGATCGAAGGTTCCGGCTCCATGACCAGCGAAGAATTGTCCTCCGCGACCGCGGTCCAAACCTCGGATTTAGCAGCGTTTTATTATGATGCCTATACCGCGGCCCGTACGGATTTGAATGCCCAAGAAGATTACGCCGCACTGGCTAACGAACTCTCCTATTACTTCTCCTGGGAACTCGCTATTGCGACGTTCTTTGTGCTCGCGGTTTTCTACTTAGTCATCCCGATGTTTTTGAAAGACGGACGTACCTTAGGCAAACAACTCTTCGGTATCTCGTTGGTCAATAAACTTGGTTACAAAGTCAAGAAGTGGCAGATTGCCGTCCGTGCGGTGGTCTTCGGCGTCTTTGAAATTTTGGGCTCGGTCTACACCATGATGGGCACGATTTTGATCAGCTATACGATCATGATTTTCGGTAAGAAAAACATGTCGATTCACGACTTTGTCGCATCAACCCGTGTCATCGATGCCAAGCGCTCGGTGTGGTTTAAGAACCCCGAAGAAGCGGCGGCCTATCAAGCCGAACTCGATAAAAATCCCGGCAAATCCGTGCTAGGTGCCCCGATTCCGACAACTTTACCGGTTACCCCGGAGGTTGTGACCCCGAGCGAACCCACCCCGGTGGTTGAAGAAGATAAGAACAAAGAAGAAAAATAACCCGACATGCATCCAAAAAACGGCGGAAGAAATTCCCGCCGTTTATTGTTTTACCAGTAATACTGGTATATAATTATTTCGTTTCAAGGGCTCGAACAAAATGAACCTCCGCCGACAAATTTGTGTCAATCTTCCTCTTCCAACGTTCCCTCGGGAGCGCGAAAGGCTTTTTGTATTGTAGGGTTTATTAATCGATTTTGAAATGATACAATAGACTGTTTCGAAAAAGGAGAACCATTACATGGACATTCGATTAGAAGGAATTACTAAGGTTTTCGCGGATCAAAAATCCAAGAAAGAAACTCGCGCGGTCGACGATTTAAACCTCGTCATCCCCTCGGGAAAACTCATCGGCTTATTAGGGCCCTCGGGCTGTGGCAAATCCACGACCCTTTACATGATTTCGGGTTTGCTTTACCCGACCAAGGGGCGCATTTTCTTTGGCGATGAAGATGTCACGGAACTTGCTCCGGAAAAACGGGGTATCGGTCTCGTCTTCCAAAACTATGCCCTTTATCCGCACTTGACCGTCAAGAAAAACATTCTCTTCCCGTTAGAGAATATGAACATTCGGAAGAATTCGATCGAGGAAGCGTATCGCAAAGCGTATCTTCTCGAAAGTCCCGAAGAAGCCAAAATCTATTTTGATTACCTGAACAAGGCCGAAGCGTTGAAGAACCGTTTCCGCCGTATGGAAAGCGAAGCCAAAGCGCAACGCAATTCCTTACTGCTTGAAGAAGCCGGTTCGTTTAGCGACAAGAAAAAAGGTCTTGATAAAGCCCAAGCCGCTGCCTTGAAAGCAGAGCATCAAGCCACCAATAAAGGCATCCGTGCCGCTTTCTCTGCCGAAGTCACCAAATTCCACCAAGAATTTGCGGTCGAGTTGGCCAAAATTACTCCGGCCAATATCAAGGAAATCGAAAAGGGCATCCGCGCCAAACACCAAGCTTTGGAAGCCAAGTTCAATAAAGAAAAACGCGACATTTTCTTTAAGACCTTGAAGACCGCCAAAGGCAAAGTGGCGTTCCGCGCCCAATTTGATGCCGCCATCGAAAAGATCATCCCGGCCTCTGTCAAACTGGTTGAAGATGCCGAAGCCGTCAATTACAAACAACAAATGGAAAACGAAGCCATCGCAATGGCCAAGTTGGTCGGTATCGAAGATCAACTCGACAAGACCCCGGCCCAACTCTCCGGCGGTCAACAACAACGTGTCGCCATTGCTCGTGCCTTGGTGAAGAAGCCGAAAGTCCTTTTGTTGGACGAACCGCTTTCCAACCTCGATGCCCGTTTACGTTTACAAACCCGTGAAGAAATCAAACGGATTCAAAAAGAAACCGGCGTTACCACCGTGTTCGTTACCCACGACCAAGAAGAAGCCATGTCGATTTCCGATCAAATCGTGCTCATGAACTTCGGCGTGCAACAACAAAAAGGCGTTCCGCAAAATGTTTATAACGATCCGGACAACCTCTTCGTTGCCAAATTCCTCGGTACCCCGCCCATCAACCTTTACAAAGGTCACTTGGAAGGTAAAACCGTCAAGATCGGCGATGCAGTGGTATTCACCAACGATAAACTCGCCGGTGAAGCCGCCCGTGAAGTCGTGATCGGTGTCCGCCCCGAAGGTTATGAACTCGTTGAAAAAGGACCTTTATCCTTAAAACCGCAATTCATCGAAACCATCGGCCGCGACCTCTCTTTAGTCGCCACGCACCCCGATGCCATCAGCCCGTCGATGCGCATTATTTTGTCCAACGATGGCTTAACGCTCTCGGGCAATGCCCCCATCCACTTTGCTTTGAAACCTCGCAAAACTTTCGTCTTTGATAAAGAAACGGGTAGGAGATTGGCATAATGTTAGATCACAAGAAGGATGGCAAAGCTTGGCTTTACCTCATCATCCCACTCTTCCTGTTATCGGTCTTCACCTTTTACCCGTTGGTGAAAACGATTCTCATTTCGTTATTCTCGCAATATAACTCACTAACCGACTCGATGGGAAACTTCTTTGACCTTGAAGCGTACCGCGTCATCTTCAAAGACCCCTTCTTCTTGGGTTCCTTGAAAAACACGCTCATCCTCGTCTTTGTTTCGGTTCCGATTTCGACGACCTTGGCTTTGGCGATTGCGGTGGCGCTTAACTCGATCAAAGGCCTTCGCAGCATTTTCCAAACAATCTTCTTCCTGCCGTATGTCACCAACACGTTGGCCATCGGCATGGTGTTCAGTGTCATGTTCTCGCACCCGTTGGTGGGAGGCGTTGCCGCTGAAGGTTTGATCAATACCTTGTTTGGTCTTAGCATCGACTGGGTTGGCGTTACCGCTACCCGCGACCACTGGATGATGGTCGTCTTGATTTATACCATTTGGAGCGCTCTGCCGTTCAAAATCCTCGTTTTCATCGGGGGTTTGCAAAGCATTTCCAAACAATATTACGATGCCGC
>CAZKHP010000034.1:0-8342 GCA_964552695.1 uncultured Staphylococcaceae bacterium
AGCATCGCCCATTGGTTATGGATGTTATGGGCATATTCGTCTTTCCAGGCCCAAGCTTCCTTTAGGAAGGCTTCACGGCCAAGGTCAAAACGGGACAAGCCTTTTTTACGGAGTTTGGCTTCGACTTTGGCTTGTGTAGCAATACCGGCGTGATCCATGCCGGGGAGCCATAAAACATCGTAGCCTTGGGCTCTTTTGTAACGGGCCAAGATATCTTGGATGGTCGTATCCCAAGCGTGTCCTAAGTGAAGTTTGCCGGTGACGTTGGGAGGCGGAATCACCATGCTGAACGGGGTCTTGGTTTTGTCGCCCGCGGTGAAATAGCCCGCCTTTTTCCAGCGGTCGTATTTGTCTTTCTCCACGAGTTTGGGGTCGTAACGTTTGTCGAGTGCCATAAGCTTTCCTCCTAAGAAAATAAAAAAGCGTCCCTAGACTAAGGACGCTTTGTGCGCGGTACCACCTTAATTCATTCCAGATAGGAATGCTCTTAAAGCCCGTTAACGCCGGGTACGAGATCCTTCGATCTAATCTCACGAGCGACTTCATGGGGGTTCACCGCTTCGTTTCCACCGACGGAAGCTCTCTTAGGGTCTAAGTCCCAGTACTACTCTCGTTCAAAGATAAACCCATTATAAAAGCGTTAAGCGAAAACTGCAAGTAAACGAACAAACATACGTTCATTTCAAACGGTAAGAAGGATCTACCAAGTTAAACCTTGTTTATACCAAATAAGTAATCTCGGAACTATAGATAACTAAGTCCGTCCGCGTCATACCGACTTCCGAAATCAAAAAGGTCGATATAAGATAGGCATCCGGGTTGTTTTTAAACGACGTGAGATCGACATCGACGGAATCAAAATAAAAACTAAATTTCCCATCGTGGGTTAAAAGTCCGGTTGTGGCAATATCTGTTCCATTGTGAGTGTCCATAGCAGCCAAATTAAAATCGGAACTGGCTAAAAATCCGTCGTCATCCAGGATGCAACTCCAGCTGGAACCCATCCGTCTTTCATGAAAAGAGATGAGCCCAGTATATATGATGGCTTCTTCAGAGATGATGACTTCTGTAATTTGATACGAATCTACTGAATCGGTGACAACGTGATTGATTGGGACGGTGGAATAAACGGCCGAACAGTTACAACAAGCCACACAAAAAGGAACAAGTGCGATCACCAAAAGTTTTTTAAATGAGTCAAATAGAGATTTCCTTTTTGCCATATGGGGCCTCATGAATCGGAAGCAAACGATAACTTTATATTATTGAGGCTTTTCAGAGTTCAGGACCAAAGAACAGGGTTGCCATCGACATAACGCCAGGTTCCACTGGTCGGAGTTGCGCTGTAATCATAACGGGTCGTGCTCAACAAAAGATCGTTTCCGTCAAAGCGGGAAATCATTCCCCATTGCGTGGCATTTCCACCATAGAAGATGGACATTAGAAGGTCGCAATATTCAAACGCACTTTCCCAAACAACATTCACGCTCACGGGAATCAGGATCTGGCTTAAGTTGGAGTCTGCATAAAACGCGTGAGACTTGATTTCCGTAATGCCTTCGGGTAAATATATCTGCATCAAACTGAGACAATTCGAAAACGCATAAGCTCCTAGAGAGGTTAAAGAACTGGAAGCGGCAAAAGAGACATTGGTTAACCATTCGCAGGCATAGAAAGCATAATCACCGATGGACGTGACCGAACTTGGGATGGAGATGGACGTGAGTTTCCGGCAATCCCGGAAAGCAAACGCCCCAATCGTCGTTAATCCTTCGGGAAGAAGCATCGATTCGATCGAAGATTTATAGAAAGCACCATTCGCAATCGCTGTCACCGGTAGTCCCTCATAGGTCGCGGGAATGGCCACCATCGTTGGATTTCCGGTGTAGTCAGTGACTTCGTAGTGATCGCCGTTGAGGGTATAGATCACGCCATCGACAGGAGCCACGCAGCTATAGGTAATCGTGACGCTGGTGATGTTGACAGTGACATCGGCAAAGGATTCAAGCGTGAAGAAACAGGGACTTCGGGTAAAACTTTGATTGAAGGAAGAAAAATATTCTTGTTCGGTGTAGTAATTATTGAAAGACGCGCCGGTTTTAAGAGTTAACGAACCACCCCCGGAAAAGACCACAACGATGCTTTTAATCCCGGTAATCGGATTGGATTCGTTGTTATAAATAATGCCGCCATAATCCGGGGTAAACCGGACGTGATAGCCTGAGGCTTCCGCGACACCAGCATAATCCAGCGTGACAGAGCGGAATGTCTTTTGCCCCGCATAATCCACCACATCGACCGGATCGGAGGAAGTAAGGGATAACGTATAGCTGGGTGTTTCGCCGGCGACTTCGCCCATATGGGGAGGATTGAAAAGGAAAAGTCCAGCCGCGAGAAAAACGAGGCTGGTGAACATAAAAACCTTAGAATTTTGTTTCATTTTTCGGCTCCTTATCCTTTTCATAGTAATCCTCACTTTATGGGTTAAGCAATAAAATTTCGACAAAAACGGAAAATGACAAAAAAACCGATCCTGTTTGGACCGGTTTCTGTCTTTTTTTTGACTAATTTCTGAGGAAGCTATCGATCTGGGCACGGAGTTTATCCATTCCGATGCCTTTTTCGGCGGAAGTCAACAAAGGATTGATCGCCAAGGCTTCACCGAACGCCGCTTTTAAGTTGGCGGGGATTTTGGCTTTCTCGGATTGGTTGAGCTTATCGACTTTGGTCATCACAAGAACCATTGGAATATGGTTTTGTTTAACAAAGTCATAGAAGTCTTTGTCATCTTGGGTCGGAGCGTGCCTTGAATCCAGAAGATACAGAACGCCTTTCAGCATGTTCGGCACACCGAAATAGCCTTCCATCATCTCGGAGAATTTTTCCAAGTGACCTTTACCCGCGGCACTGTAGCCGTAGCCCGGAGCGTCGACGAGGTAAAACTTGCCTTCAACATCGTAGAAGTTCAGTAACCGGGTATGGCCGGGTTTGGAAGACGTAAACGCGAGGTTACGGTTCTCGCAGAGGGCATTGAGTAACGAGGATTTGCCGACGTTACTTTTTCCCACGACGAGGATTTCCGGCATCTTCTTTTCCGGGGCTAAGTTATAGGTCGGAGCGCTGATGATAAAGCGCGCAGACTTAAAATTAATCACGAGGTTTCTCCACTAAAGCCACGGCGATGGCGTCATCGACCGTTTTCATATAGATGATTTTTAAGGATTGACGGACTTGTTCAGGGAGTTCGGAGACGGACTTTTCGTTATCTTGAGGGACAATGATGGTCTTGATGCCACTTCGTAAAGCGGCGAGTGATTTCTCACGTAAACCGCCGATGGGAAGCGCGTTTCCGCGAAGGGTGACTTCTCCCGTCATGGCGACGTTGGCGTCAACCGGTCGGCCTGTTAAGCAGGAAATAATGGCGGTCGTGATGGCGACACCGGCAGAAGGTCCATCTTTAGGCACAGCGCCTTCGGGGACGTGAATGTGGATGTCGTTACTTTCGAAGATTTTGGAATCGATTTGGTATTTGGCGGCGTTGGCTTGGATGTAGTCCAAAGCAATGCTCGCGCTTTCTTTCATGACGTCGCCTAAGTTACCGGTGAGGACGAGGCGTCCTTTGCCGGGGAAATGGTTGACTTCGATGGGCAGGATATCGCCGCCGAATTCGGTATAGGCGAGACCCGTGACGACACCGACTTGGTTTTCTTTGTCTTTCTTGGTGTTTTCGAAGATTTCCACGCCGAGGTACTTGCGCACCGCATCGGGATCGATGACCACTGAGGTCATGTCGCTGGTTTTAAGTAAATCAACGACGACCTTCCGGAGAATCGAGGCAATCTTGCGTTCGAGTTCACGGACACCGGCTTCACGCGTGTACGATTCAATGATTAACGCCAGCGCTTCGTCAGTGAAAGTAACTTGTTCTTCTTTTAAGCCATTGGCCAGCATCTGTTTACGGATCAAGTGGCGTTTGGCGATTTGGATCTTTTCCAGTTCGGTATAGGAGTTGACTTCGATCAGTTCAAGACGGTCTCTGAGCGGTCCGGGGACATTCTCGAGGTAGTTGGCCGTGGCGATGAACAAAACATTGGAGAGATCGTAAGGTTCTTCCAAGTAGTTATCGTTGAAAGCACCGTTTTGTTCGGGGTCGAGGACTTCCAGTAAGGCACTGGCGGGATCACCTTTGTAGGACGAGGACAGTTTGTCGACTTCGTCTAAAAGGAAGACGGGGTTGACCACACCGGCTTTTTTCATGCCGGCGATGATGCGTCCGGGCATCGAACCGACGTAGGTTCTCCGGTGACCGCGGATTTCGGCTTCATCGGAAATGCCACCTAAGGAGGCTTTGATGAATTTACGGCCTAAGGCGCGGGCGATGGATTTGCCAAGCGAGGTCTTACCGACACCGGGCGGCCCATAGAAGCACAGAATCGGTGCTTTGAGGTTGCCGGTCATCTTTTTGACCGCTAAATACTCGACGATCCGCTTTTTGACTTTATCGAGGCCATAGTGGTCTTCGTTGAGGATTGTTTCGACGTTACTGAGGTCGTCGTTATCGGCGGTGCGTTGATACCACGGGACATCCATCAATAAATCGATATAACCTTTGATGAGCGAGGCTTCAAGCGACGCTTGGGGCATCATCTCATACCGTTTGAGTTCGGCTTTGACTTTGGCTTTGACGTGTTCGGGATAGGGATTCTTTTCGAGGCGTTCGAGAATGGTTTCTTGGCTATCGCCGTCCATGCCGTCTTCACCGAGTTCGGTTTTGATGGCTTTGAGCTTTTCGCGTAAGAAATACTCGCGTTGGTTCTTTTCGGCGGATTTGCGCACTTCTTCTTGCAGTTCGCGGTCGATATCCGAGATTTCCTTTTCTTCTTTAAGCGCGCCTAAAACAAGCTTTAAACGCGCGTTGAGATCAAGCGTTTCCAAGACTTTTTGTTTTTGGTCGATGGTCATCGGCAAATAGTTGGCCAGGGCATCGCTGAGTTCGGTCGCGGAGACGCCTTTGGACAGTTGGCTGATGAGGTTTTTGGGCATATTGACCGCGACATCTTGCATGCCTTCGAGGCTGGAGATGAGGCTACGGACAAGGGCCACTTCGACTTTATGGTCGCCTTCGACATCGGCGAGGGTTTCGCCCTTGGCGTTCCACATGCCACCTTTGTTGGGGTCACGGTAAAGCATCGATAATTGGACGCGGGCGATCGGGGTCGCTTTCACGCGCACGAAATTCTTTTGTTGGGTATAGCCATTGATTTTGCAGAGAGTACCGATGGCATAAATATCGTTGAGATCGGGATCATCTTTTTCCGGGCTTTTTTGGGCCACGATTAAAATCGAACCATCAAAGGCATTACGGGCTTCTTCAATCGCAGCCACGGAGAATTCACGCGCGGCTTCGATCATTTGGGGGTTGTTGGGAAAAAGCACCAGGCCCCGGGTGATGAGTAACGGCAGGACGACTTCTTCTTTTTTCATGGGTTTCCTCCTAAGGGGAAAACCGTCTTTGAGGACGGTCGTTTGGAGTCGGTTAGCACACGAGTGCTTCGAGTGCTAACATTAGTATAAATCTTCTGGTGTAGATGTCAATGAAAACGCTAAAAGAAAAAGGGCGTAAACCCTTTTCTTTGCTGCGTTAGTCGTTGTTGCGTAAGAGGAAGTCGGAGATGTAGCGGGAACGGATGTCCGCGGTGAAGCGGTCCATGTTCTTGGAAAGGATTTCTTTCACCTTTTCAAACTCCATCTTGTATTGGTCGGCGATCTTGGCGATTTCGAAGTCGATTTGTTCCGGCGTGACTTTGATGTCTTCGACGGTGGCAATCTTTTCCATGATCAAGACCGATTTGATGTTGACTAAGGCGTCGGCTTTGAGTTTTTCTTCGTAAGCTTCTTCACTTTGTCCGGTGATTTGGAGGTATTTCTCAAGCGTCAAGCCTTTTTCTTCGACTTGCTTGGCCAGGTTTTCTTTCATCGCTTCGACTTCGTCGTGGATGATTTCGTCGGCCACTTCGATCTTGGAATCTTCGCGGATCAGTTTGAGGATGCCTTCGAAGTATTCTTTCTTGGCGTCGTCTTCTTTATGCGCGGTGATGTCTTTGCGGACGTGTTCTTTGAGTTGTTCGACGGTGGCGACATCGGGAAGGTTGAGTTCGGCGATGAGGTCGGCTCCGAGGTCTAAAACGCGTTTGGCTTTGACTTCGTGGACGGTGATTTTGAAGGTCGCATCTTTGCCGGCGAGGTGTTCAACGTATTCTTTCGGGAAAGTGACGACGATGTCTTTCTTATCTTCGGCTTTGAGTCCGACGAGTTGTTCTTCGAATCCGGGAACAAACGAATGGCTACCGAGTTCGAGCGAGTAGTTTTCGGCTTTGCCGCCTTCAAAGGCGACGTTATCGATGAAGCCTTCAAAGTCGAGAACGACGGTGTCGCCGAGTTCGGCGGCCCCTTCTTTAACGACGAGTTCGGCGTGATCTTCTTGCATGTGTTCGATTTCGTGTTCGATTTCGTGATCGGTGACTTCAATGGCTTTCTTTTCGACGTGTAAGCCTTTGTATTTGCCGAGTTGAACTTCCGGAGCGGTGACGATCATGATTTTGACTTCAAGTTCGGTTTCGCTCATCTTGGAGACATCCACCGCCGGACGGGCCCAGGGTTGGAGTTTTTCTTCTTTTAAGACGGTTTCATAGGCTTTGGGTAAAAGCGAGTCGATGGCTTCGTTATACACACGGCCTTGGTCGACTTTGGCTTTGACGAGGTTCGCGGGGGCTTTGCCTTTGCGGAATCCGTCGATTTGGACGTTCTTGGCGATTTTGTCAAAAGCTTTGTCACAGGCGGCTTTCCACTCTTCGGTGGTAAAGGTGACGGTGACTTCGACTTTGGAGTTTTCTAATTTTTTGACTTCTCTTTGCATGGTGTTCCTCTTTCTGTTCTTAACTGCACGGTGCTTATTATATAATAATACCTTTTTAACTACAACAAAATAACTTGCTGGAACTATGAAATATCGGGCTTATAAATCGTTTTTTGCGCTTTTTTGGGTCATTTCATCGATGATTTGGGCAAGCGCTTCGATTTGGGACGAAGAGAATCGTTTTTCTTATCCTTTGTGAATACCTTCCTAATCAAAGCAGCGTCTCGTCCAGAAGGAAATCGATCAGGTTGATTTTCTTGGCCGAATTTCCAAACGCCAAGAATGGGTTTTCATCCAACGTCAAAACGACACGTTCCGAAGAAGGACCGAGTCCCGTAAACGAAAGGAGTTCGGAATCAATCTTTGCTTGATCGGGGAATTGGGCGGCGATTTGAATATAAACCGAACGAGGGCCCAGGGTCGCGACAAAATCAATTTCTTTTTGGCCGTTGACGCCAATGTCCACGTTGTAACCGCGGGAAAGCAACTCGATACAAACGATATTTTCGATCAGATGCGGGATTTCCATCTCACGGAAGTTACCCCACGCGTTTCTTAAGCCGACATCCACGCAAAAATACTTGTGAAGTGTTTTGAAATATGCTTTTCCACGAACATCATAGCGATTGATTTTCTCAAACAAAAAGGCATCACGGAAATAATCAAGATACTGCTTGATGGTGTCATCGGTAATCGGAGTATCATATTTTCCGCGCAAGGCTTTTTCAATACTCGTGGAACTGGTCAATGAGCCCACGCTGGAGCAAAGCAAATCAAACATCCGATCAAGGACGTCGGTCTTTCGCAATTGATAACGTTCGATGATGTCGTTTCGATAAACCGAAAGATACAAATCTTTGAGGTACTTGGCTTGATTGCTGGGTCCTTGAAGTGTCACAAGGTTCGGCATCCCTCCAAAATAGAGATAGGTGTTGAAATCGGCTTGGGGAGTTCCTTTTGCCCATCCGTGGAATTCGCTAAACGAAAGCGGAAAAACACGAAGCACGTCCCCTCGCCCTCGAAATTGCGTCTCAATGTCACTCGACAACATTTTGGAATTGCTTCCCGTCACATAGAGATCGATATTGGGTAAAGCATTGAGCTCATTAAGGATGTCGGCAAAATGGTCGACCAACTGGATTTCATCGAGCAGGATATAATAGGGCTTGTCGTCCTGAATAAAACTTTTGAGGTATTGAAGCAACTGATGGCTTTCACGATAGATGCGATTCGCTTCGAAATCCAAACGGACCGCAATGATATGGTTTTCGCTTGCGATCGTTCTCAGGAAACTTTGATATTGGTCAAATAAAAGGACGGATTTTCCTGAACGGCGAATTCCCGTAATGATTTTAATCATGCGATTGCCGCGTTTGGATTTTAATTGTGCTAAATAACGTTCCCGGATAATCATAATGTACCTCCA
>CAZKHP010000035.1:0-8278 GCA_964552695.1 uncultured Staphylococcaceae bacterium
CGTCAATCACGAAATCAAAAGTCAACCCATCAAGAAGATTAAAACTTTCGGGATGGGTTGACTTTTGATTTCGTGATTGACGCTATCGACAGTGTTCCCGGTAAGGCAACCCTTATTGAAGTGGCCCTGAAGCATCACGTTCCCTTGATCATTTCTTTGGGAATGGCCAAACGCCTCAATCCCCAAGCGGTGATCACGACAAGCCTAGGCAAAACGCATCATGATCCACTCGCCAAAGCCCTTCGTAATATACTAAGAAAAAAGGACATTAATCCAGATGATATTGCTTGTGTCTTTTCCACCGAAGAAGCGCTCAACCGCGAATGGACACCTTCATCGATGATGATGGTACCTTCGGCCGCAGGACTGCAATTAGCCGCTTATGCTTTAAAGACACTTTCCGAAACGACCGAAATAGTGAAGAAAGAGGAATGAACCATGGAACTTAAAAAGATTGCCGTTATCGCCAAAAAAGCCGGAATCGACGAACGCTATGTGGAACCGTATGGCTTTTATAAAGCCAAAATCGATACCTCGATCATGGCTACGCTGCAAGACAAACCCAATGGAAAACTCGTCTTGGTCAGCGCCATCACGCCCACCAAAGCCGGAGAAGGAAAAACAACCACCTCAATCGCTTTGGCCGAGGGACTTGCTAAGATAGACCGCAAAGCTTTTTTGTGTCTCCGCGAGCCTTCGTTAGGTCCGGTTTTCGGCATTAAAGGCGGTGCCACCGGCGGAGGTCTTGCCCGGGTTGAACCGAGTGAAGATATCAACCTCCATTTTACCGGGGATATGCACGCCGTGACCTCTTCCGTGAACTTGATTTCGGCCATCATCGATAACCACATTTTCCAAGGCAATGAACTGCACATCGATCCGACCAAAATCGTTTGGAAAAGAGCGATGGATATGAACGACCGCGCGCTTCGTGAAATCACCGTTGGTCTGGGTGAGAAAAACGGCGTGGCCCGTCAAGATGGTTTCGTGATTACCGTGGCCAGCGAATTGATGGCGATTCTTTGCTTGGCGGAAAATGCCGAAGACTTCGAACAACGCGTCAACCGCATCATTGTCGCTTACGACGTCAACGACCGTCCGATTACGGTCAAGGACCTTCGCATTTCGCATGCCATCATGAAACTCATGCGTGAAGCGTTAAAACCGAATTTGGTGCAAACTTTGGAAGGCAATCCGGCGTTCATTCACGGCGGGCCTTTCGCCAATATCGCTCACGGTTGTAACTCTTTGATTGCCACGAAAATGGCTCTTAAGCTGGCCCCGATCGTGGTCACCGAAGCAGGTTTTGGAGCCGATTTGGGCGCTGAAAAGTTCTTCGACATTAAATGTCGCTTTGGCCATTTGGCCCCTTCTGCCGTGGTCATCGTGGCCACCATCCGTGCACTCAAGATGCATGGTGGGGCACTTCTTGAAGATACCGAAAAAGAAAATGTCGAGGCGTTGATGAAAGGCGTTGCCAACTTGGATCAACATTTACAGAATATGAAAAAGTTTGGTGTGCCTGTGGTCATCAGCATTAACCATTTTGCTTCGGACACTCCCAATGAAATCGCTGCCTTGACCGCATGGTGCAAACAAAACCATTACTCGGTCAGCATGCTGGATGCTTTCTTAAAAGGCGGAGACGGGGCTATCGACTTGGCAAACAAGGTGGTGGAAGCGCTGGAAACCAAACCTTCCGACTTCAAATACCTTTACGACCTTGATCAAAGCGTGGAGGACAAAATCACGTTGATCTGCAAATCCATCTACCGTGCCGGAGAAGTCCGCTTCACCGATTTGGCCAAAAAACAAATTCAAAAATACGAAGCCATGGGTTTTCGGAACGTTCCGATCTGCATGGCAAAAACGCCCCAATCATTCAGCGACGATCCCAACGTTTTGGGGGCTCCGCAAAACTATGTTTTGACCATCCGTGAAGTCAATCTTTCCGCCGGTGCCGGATTCCTCGTGGCATTGACCGGCGCCATCTTGACGATGCCGGGACTCCCGAAACTGCCGTCGGCGGTGAAAATGCAGGAGGTTCCCTATTAATGGAAACGCTGAAATACGATTTGTATGATGTCGTGGAAATGAAGAAGCCTCATCCTTGCGCGACGCACAGCAAACTGTTTCAAATCGTTCGCCTCGGAGCGGACATTAAAGTCAGCTGCCTTGGATGCGGAAACCTCATCATGATGTCACGGTTCGATTTCAATAAGAAAATTAAAAAGGTCATCGACCATCACGAAGGTCCTCTCGAAAAAAAGGGACAATAAGAAGAAACCGCCCTCTATTACCAAGTAGAGGGCTTTTTTATGGTCTTATTTGAACTTCAAAACGTCACGAAAGCGTTCGGCACAACGAAAACGAAAACGCTTGTTTTGAACGACATCAACGTGAGCTTTCCTTCGCGTGGTTTATGGGTCATTTATGGGCCATCGGGGAGTGGCAAATCAACCCTTCTGAATCTTTTGTGCGGCCTTGATACTCCCACTTCAGGGACGATCCTCTTTAACGGGATTCCTTTGGAAAAGCAGTCTCCGAAACAACGCTCGGAGATCCGGCGTTCGCAGATGGGACGGGTTTTCCAACATTACGAACTTTTGGACGATTTGGATGCATTAACCAACGTCGTAATGCCCCTCTATCTCAATGGCGAAAGCATGGCGTTGGCTCATCGGCGTGGCGAAGAACTTCTTAAAATGTATGGCCTTGAGGCCTGTTCAAAGAAAACGGTCGGATTGCTTTCGGGAGGAGAAAAGCAACGTTTGGCCCTCATCCGCTCGATCATCCATCATCCGCGGGTCCTTTTTGCCGATGAACCAACCGGGGCGTTAGATCATGGTAACGCCCAGATTGTCGCCGAGATGCTTCATGACTATTCTCAAAAAGCACTCGTCATCGTCGTGACCCATGATCATCAGCTTTTCAAAGATTATGCAACCGGAGTTTTAGCATTCAAAGGGCAGACACTGGTGGTTGAAAAAAAGGCCGATAGTATTCCCAAAACGACGGATTCGCCCTATTTTGAAAAGAAGAGAAACGGTCGGATATTTTGGCCCTCGATTCTGGCGAAAAAACATTTTGTCCAACGAAAGAACATCCATGCGGTGAGCCTTTTGGCCGCAGGGATTGCATGGGCATCCTGCCTTTTAACCGTTGGCTTTGCCTATGGAGCGGGTCCCTCGATCGTGGATGCTTCAAAACGCTTTTTTGATCTTGGAACCGCCTCGATATCCAAGGTCAGCAAAATGCCCATTGAAGGAAGCCCTCTCGCGTTGATGCAAAGTTCACGTCCCTCGATATCCGAAATGGCTCAATTTTCAGAACATTTCGAAACCATGCGCTTTGGGGTAGATTTAGGCCCATTGTTTGAGTCTGTTCAAGGCCGTTTTGCTACGAAAGATATGAGTGGGTTTTCGTTTTGCCCGATCCGAAATTTTTCTTTGTCCTCGTTTCAACAAAAATTATTGGTTGAAGGACATTTTCCTTTGGAAGACAGCTTTGACACAGTCATCATCAACCGCGAGATGCTCCAAAAGATAGGAAACGTTTTTTCGTGGGATGAACCCCTTCTTTTGAGCGGGCAAGGATTGTTTGATTTGAGCGATCCGGGAAATCCTCTGACTTCTGTGAAAGAAACATTCTCTTTTTCCCTAAAAATGAGGATTGCGGCCGTGGTTGAAGAAACATCCTTTCTGAATGAACCGCGTATCTTTTATTCCTATCAAGCGGCCAGCGTTTTCTTGTCTCAGACCGAAGCCACGCTTTATAGCGGTTTAGTCGGAAAATCGACGAGCTGGCTTCAAATCCTTCAGGACGCTTCTTCGAACGAAATGCTTTCCTCTTATCACTACCTTGTTTTTCTACAAGACGAGAAAGGGCTCGAAAGGCTTTACGTTCTATCGCAAAAAGAAAACGTCGGTTCTCTACGCTATGAGATTACTTCGCATGCTTTTTCCCATCGCGAGGCTTTGACGAGTATCGCTTTTGTTCTTCGCATTGCCCTTATTTTTTTTGTCGCGATTTCTTTGATCGGCAGCACGTTTGTCTTGGGTATCTCCGGATATTCATCGTTTATCAGCAAACTGAAAGAATCCGCCATCTTGCTCAGCATGGGAGCAACCTATCAGGAAATCTGTTCGATCTTCCGAAGCGAAAGCATGTTCATTGGTCTATTCTCTTCGGTTTTTGGCATTTTCCTTTCTCTTCCGGCTCAGTCGTTGTTGAATCGCTTCTTTGAAAATAAACTTGGCATCGGCCATCCGATTGCCATTCCTTTGATTGATTTTTGGGGCTTTCCGTTTTCCTTAGTTTTTCTTGTTCTGCTCATGTCTGTGGGATTATCGCTCTTGGCCACCGGATTCCCGATTGCCTTATTTCATCAATCCAATCTGGTGGCTTGTTTGAGGGACGAATGAACATCCGTTTGATTGGCGTTCAAAAAAAGTTCGGAAATCAGCTTCTTTTTGATGATGTCCATTTTACTTTTCCGGAAAAAGGCTTGGTGACCATTCTTGGGCCTTCCGGTTGCGGCAAGACCACGCTTCTTAAAATGGTGGCGGGCTTGGATGAAGACTATGTGGGTTCGATCCAGCTCGGAACGTTTTCGTTGACCGGTTCAAGTTCTGCCGAAAGGGAAAAATTCCGGCTTGAACACGTGGGCTTTGTTTTTCAGGATTTTCGGCTCTTAAACATGGATACGGTGGAAGCGAACCTTTTGCTTTCGTATTTGCCTTTTCATCGTGACCACCCGACCCAGCAAAAACGTTTGGTTCGGGAAATGCTTCACTGGGTCGGTCTCGACGGCTTTGAAAAGCGTATCGTCAACACACTTTCAGGTGGTGAAAAACAACGCGTCTGCTTGGCTCGCGCCTTGATGAATGACCCTTCCGTGCTTTTCGCCGATGAACCCACCGGGGCCTTGGATCAAAGCCATGGGCAGCACGTGCTCGAACTCTTAAAAAGGATGTCAAACAATCGGCTGGTGGTGGTCGTGACCCATGACGAGAGTTTAGCCATGCGTTTTTCGGATATCATCCTTAGGATTCAAAAGGCCGATTTGGTGGAAACCATTATAAATAAGCCTGCAGAAATGGGACGAAATATCTTCTTTCCTCATCATCCCAAAAACAAATCAGCGAAAAACCTTCCTCTATCTTGGGCGGTGGCTCATGCTCGGGGAAATCTAAAAGCAAAAAAATGGCGGACCGCCATAAGCCAGCTGGCCTTGGCCATGAGTCTTGTCGGTGTAGGCCTATCGCTTTCGTTGTCCAGTACGATTTCGGGCAGAATTGAAAAAGCTCTGACCTCCCTCTTGGGTGAACCCAGTATCGTCATGACTTCCTCTGAAAAAATGCCATCTCTGATCCAAATCGATGGTGCTCCCATGCAAGAGGTCTTTTCCTTAGCAGAGTATTATCCCGACTATGTCGATGGCGTGGGAATTACCTATGAAAACAATTTCGAAGACATGTTTAAAGATGCCAATCAGTTGCTCTTGGCCAATCATGGAACAAAGCAAAGCCTTCCGTCATTCAATATGAGGTTAATCAATGATTTTCAATGGCTCGAGGATGTGAATGAAACCATCTTCCCTTTTCGTCCGCCAAAGATGGCCAACGATGAAGTGATTCTTGGACTGTCTTTTGATGATCTAAAAGTTCTTTCCTCGGTACTCAACATAAAAACTTCGGTTTCTGCGTTCTCCGCATATTTGCAAACGAACGAAGTCGTTCTTTCGTTTGAACTCCGAAACAACGAGTGGGACTATGAAGATGAACAATTAGTAACCCTTATTGGCTTTTTTCTCACCGATACGCCAACCTTCGTGCACGAAAATTCTTTTTGGAATCAATGGTTTTTCGAAGAAGCAATGCGTTTTCCCGCTACCATGGATTTTTATTCTCCGGCGGAATATCCGTGGACTTTAAGAAAAGTTCCTTTTTTGCATCTTAGAGAAAACCCGTCGAACTTCTTGAAAGTAACTCAAACTGATCCCAATTTTTATCCTTTTGTTTTGGAACGGTTCAGTCGGCAAAGCCATTGTTCGCTTTGTGGAAAAGGTCTCGTTTGTTCTTCACCACGTCTTCAAGTCTATTTATGCGAAAAAAACGGTCTGGAAATCGGCACAGCAAATTTTATACGAAAGGCAGCTCCTTACCTTGGAAACTATGTGGTTTGCTCTCCCAAGGGGTACGTTGTCTATCCGGAAGCTCTGATGGCCGGTTTTTCGAGAGAAACCCTATTTTCATCCAGCCCGACCCTGATGAATGAAGTTATCGACGCCATCGGGGTCTTATCGGCCCAAGAACAAAATCAAAACTTTGTTTTGCCCCGAGGAATTCTGTCCGGAAGTTTTCTCAAAACCGGGGACCAGGCCGTTCGGTTACATCCGCTTCCGCAAACGTTTCTTTATGGACGTTCTCCCCAAGCGGTGGATGAAATCGTCCTCAGCGAGAGAATGGCTCAGTTATTATTTTCGTCAGCCAAAGAGGCCATGACAAAAAGCCTGTATGTGGGGAGCTTGTTGACCGAAGAAAAAGATTCTTCGCAGACTATCCGCCGCACGTTTGGTGTGGTTTCGTTGACCATCGTCGGAATCGTAGCAGGAAACTCAGCGTTCATCGCACAGAAGGACGACTGGGGCCTTGCCTTCTTCCGCGACCTTTTGGGTGTCAGTGCTTTTGATTTGATTCCGACGTCAATTGCGTTTGCAATCAAACAAGAAATCGGCGAAAACCAACTATCAAGACTCCGCCAGCAATTTCCGGGGTTCGAGTTCACCAACCCTTCAGAGACCATATCGAAAAGCGTTCACGAGACGACTCAATATATCAGTTTGATTTTGGTTTGTTTGTCAGGCTTAGGAATTTTGATTTCGGTGCTTCTCTTGGGGCTTGTTTTGTACCTTTTTTTGATTGAGAATCGGAGTGAAAATGAGCTCTTTTGGACCCTTGGTTTTTCATCAAAAAACCGCCGCCACCTTTCAATGATGAATCTCTATGTTTTGTGTGGGCAAACCTTGCTTTTCAGTTGGTTGGAAATGTTTGCCTTGGATATCGGCCTCGGATATTTTCTCGACGATTTTTTCAAAATATCGAGCAACTTAAGCGTTCTTCCTTGGCCATATTTGGCGATGTTTGGAGTCACATTTTTAATCACCGCCATCGTGGATTTTGCAATGATTTTTCTAAAGAAAAAGAACACTTTATGATATGAAAGGGGATACTTTTTTAATGAAATGTTGTGGAATTTGCACGGGACGAGTGTTATATTGAAAAAGTAAACAAAGTGAAAAGTGTTTACATAATGAAATTTTTCAGAAAGGTCTCGGTTCAAGATGAAAGGTTCAGTCAAGATGTTCAACAAGGAAAAAGGCTACGGCTTCATTCGCACAGAAGACGGCAAGGATGTCTTTTTCCACTATTCTTCCTTAATCATGGACGCCTACAAAACCGCCGAAGTTGGCGAAAAAGTAGAGTTTGAAGTGGAAGAATCCGAACGCGGTCCCAGAGCTACCAACATTCGTAAGATTGCTGTTTAGTCAATCGGTCCCCGTAAAAGTCGCTTCGGCGACTTTTTTCTTTTGCCCAAATGATTTATACTATTGAATGCTATTCAATAAGGGGGAGCACCATGGCACTAAAAGCAGGCATTGTGGGATTGCCGAACGTCGGGAAATCCACATTATTCAACGCCATTACCAATTCCCACGTGGAAGCAGCAAACTATCCCTTCGCGACAATTAATCCGAATACCGGAGTGGTGGCAGTACCCGACCCCCGGTTGGAAGTTTTAAGCGATTTATTCAAGCCGCGTAAAACCATTTACGCCACGTGTGAATTTTACGATATCGCCGGTCTTGTCAAAGGCGCCAGCAAAGGCGAAGGTCTTGGCAACCAATTTTTAGCCCATATCCGTGAATGTGATGCGATTGTGGAAGTGGTTCGTTGCTTCGAAAGCAGCGAAATCATCCACGTTGAAAACACTGTGGATCCGGCCCGCGACATCGACATCATCAATTTAGAACTTGTTTTTGCCGACTTAGATACTCTGACCAAACGTTTGGATAAAGTGGGAACCAAAGCCCGCGTCCAAAAAGATAAAGAATCGATTGCCGAAGTGGAAATCCTTGAACCTTTGATTGCTGCCCTTCAAGCCGGAAAACCGGCTCGCAGTGTCCGCTTGAGCAAAGAACAAGCCGCTTTTGCAAAAAATACCTATCATCTGCTGACCCAAAAACCGGTTATCTATGTCGCTAACGTTTCGGAAG
>CAZKHP010000036.1:0-7891 GCA_964552695.1 uncultured Staphylococcaceae bacterium
CAACCAAGGAATATTATCCTTAATCGTAAAGGTGAATTGTGTAAACCCTGCGTTAACTTCGATCGACTCGGCGAGTGCTTTGCTCAAACGACCGAATTCATCGTTTTCGAGCAAGCCGTCAACAAAGTTTGCGATGTGTTGTCCGTCTTCCGAGTGACCCGTAATCGCATTATTAAGCGTCGACAGGTTGTACGTTAGAAGAGCGTTGTAGCTGGTTTTGGCTTTTTGGCCAGTTAAGTATGGACCGGTGACTTTAACTGTGCCAGGCTCGCCGCCGCAGCCAACCAACATCGCTGTAGCAACTAAAGCTAATGCTGCTACTTTAAATGTCTTTCTCATAAATTTTCCTCCTTTTTTTGGTAATTCATTTTTGCAATGAATTGTTTATGATTGAATTAAGGATACATCTTTATAAATAAAGTGTCAAACTGTTTTTTGGGCTTTTTTAAGCCGAAAAGAGCCATCCCATCGAAGAAATCGCTTACAATTCAAGAACGCCTAAAGGCGTTGGTTTTTACAGGGTATTTTACCTAGGGCCGGTTCTAAGGGGTCAAGCGACCAAAAAGACCATGTCCAGGACGAAAGCGGCGATAAACAAGACGGCCGCGGCAAACCAGAGCGAGGCGCGTTTGTTCCAAAGAACCACGCGTTTGTCGTCGGGAAGTTTCTCGGCCCACTTCTTCGTGGCGCGGCGATACTTGGCGACATAGACATCCCCAATCACATAACCGACCAAGAATTCACCCAAAGAAGCAAAGTAAAATAAGGGCGCCAGTTGCAACGGATCAATGCCCGGGAATAACGACGTGTAGCCGATAATCAGGTATTGCCCCACCGCCAAAAGCGAAGGGACGATGATGAGGACAAGCGCAAAGATGATGTTTTTGGTTTTCAGGACGGTTTGAATCATGGAGACACCTCGTGCGGACTTATCTTATCACAAAAGTGACGTTGCGTTAACCTTTCCGACGGATTGCTTTCAACCTCAAAAACAGTGATAATGAATCGGGGTGGAAATATGCCGAATCCAAATCTCCGCGAAAACAAGCTTAAACGGGCGTTTGTCGCCCCTTTTCGTGGTGTGGTCAAATGGGTATCTCCCACCGCTTATGTCAAATTCCAATACCATTACATCACGCATCATAAATGCAACTTGAATCACCCCGTCCGATATACGGAAAAACTCCAGTATTTACGGCTGTTCGTTTATCCCAAGATGCCTTTGGTCAGCCAATGCGCCGGACGCGTCGGAGTCCGCCAATATTTGACCGATTTGGGACTTGACCGTTACTTGATTCCCATTTATGGCGTGTTCGATCGTTTTGAAGACATCGATTTCAATGCCTTGCCCAACCAATTCGTGATGAAGTGTTCGCACGGATGCGCAATGAATTATATTTGCTTAGATAAAGATGATTTGAAAAAAGATGTTTTGCAGAAAAAATTCAAGCGTTGGCTGAGCCAAGATTACGGCAAAAAAACAGTCGAACGCCACTATTCCCCGATCAAACCGCAAATCATCATTGAAAAGTATCTCGGCGACGGTTCTTTTCTCCCGGCCGAATACAAGATTCACGTCTATAACGGAAAAGCTCGCAACCTCTATGTCGTGACCGGGCGGAAAATCGATATCCGGTATACCAATCTTTACATCGATTGGACCCCATTTGACGGGAGCCAATTCAACGGGTGGAAAAAGGCGGACGATCCCATCATCCGTCCCCGCAATTTTGCCGAGATGATCCGCTTGGCCGAAAAACTCGCCAAACCGTTTCCGTTTGTCCGCGTTGACCTCTACAACATCAATGGTAAAATATATTTTGGAGAGATGACCTTCACTCCCGCCAAAGGAACGCTGATTCTCGACGATGACCGCTGTGACTTTGAAATCGGCGATTGGTTGGATATTTCGGCTTATATTAAATAAAGGAAAAAGATATGAAGAAATGGAAATTGCTGGCATTACCCCTCGTCGCCCTCAGCCTGACCGCTTGCGGTGAGGATTTGGCGAATGCGATGGATATCGATGATTACCGCAGCGACATCTTTGCCGAGAACATGTATTCGGTGTGGCCCGACGAATTGCTGCAAATCGAAGAAACCCGCACATTTACCATCATGGATGAGACCATTAAAACCGGTGTTTCCTCATTGGATGTTGAGGATTCCGGCGCCTACGCAAGTGACCCATTCGGAAGCGATTTTGCCGAAGCGAACAAACTCTCGGCCACTGATTCTGCAGTCTCATATGGCTTTACTTCGAAATTGTTCGACGGCATTCTCCACTGCTTCGACGCGGTTCGTAACACCAAGTCCCGTCTTCAACTCCCGGAAGAAGGCTTTGGGTATGTGTTTCCTCACGAGATGTGGAGTCAAGACTATGTCGGATTGTTCCTTAAAAGCGGTGCTGACACTGATGCTGGCGGAAGCCAAATTATCAAAGCCGCTTTTCATCTCAGTTTCTATGTCTTGAATGATACCAACCAAAATTTCAACGAAGTCCGCTTTGACTTCTCCATCGATCATATCGTTGATCGTGACTATCCCGAGTTCTATGGTTTCTATTTCGAAGATGTCATCGGTACGTTACCGGTTCTTCAAGGAACAAAAGCAGTCAGCCTAACCTATGAAATCGAGGACCCCGCACCCACTGCCGAAGGCACACAAGCGATCTTCTTATACGAACTGTTGCTTCCTAACTCCTCTTGGAGATAATTAAAAGACCGGCAAAACCGGTCTTTTTTTCTGGAGATGATTAAGCGATGGCTTTCGCTTTTTTCGGCGTGAACGTATAACCGATAAGGAAGACCGATAAGAGCAAGAGTAAATCCGAGGCAAACGGGGATTTGTACACCAAATCATGTTCGTGAACCATTTGGACATACTGATAATTGAAAGCCGAATAGAAGAAATACGCGGCAATGAAACTGATAATGAGCCCTTTGATCATCGGGCTATCGGAGCTTTCCTTATAGTAACGAACCAACGAAAGGATGGCGACGAATAAGAAGGCAAGGATGCCGAAGAAGGCGAAGAAGCCCCCTTGATACAAGGCATCGAAGACAAAGCTGTTGGTGGATTCAACGATAGAAATGGAACTGTTGTAGATGTCGTAAAGTCCTCCGAACGGATAACTGAAAGAATGGCCTAATACATAGGCATACGAATACACGCGGCTATTATTGAAAATACGGTTCAAAATGGGGTTTCCGGCAAAGAAGTTTTGAATGGCGCTTCCACCGAACGCCTTCATGACAAACAGAATAATCGCGACGGAAGCGATGCCCGCTAAAACGTAGAGGCCATACTTAAGAATTTTTAAGGCAAGCGGCTTGCGCGGATAGAAACGGATGATGGCCACTAAAGCCAAAGGAACCAAGAGATATTTGATAGCGCCAAGATTCGGTAAAAAAGCAATCGTCAAAACGCCCAACGCTCCGGCAATCAACCACGGCAAATACTGTTGCGGTTTGGTTTTCTTGGGAACGAAAAGCAATCCGCCAAGTGCACTGGCAGTCACGACGCTATACAAACCAAAATGGTCCAAATTCACTTCTTTAATTGAAAAAGCGTAGAGCCATTTGGCTTCTTCGGCCAAATAATAAATTTCACCATCGTAATAAATGACTTTATCGGCGTACGTCAGAACATAGAAAGGAGCGTAACGGTACATGGTAATCAAAAACGAAATACCGAGCAATACCGCTAAGCCGATGAATAAAGCAAGAAGCGCTTTTTCAATCTTGAAATCCGGGCTTTTGGAAAGCGAATAGCCCATCGACAGGAAAGAAACTAAGCCTAAGACGATCGAAATATTTCCGAGGGCGTCTTCCAACAGGCGATAAAGCGGCGAAAGCACCATGAATAAGCCGAAGACAAAGAGCGGAGCAGCCAACCCGATGAAATCGAGCCAGTCGTTTTGTTTATTGACGAGTAACGGAAAAGGAAGCAAAGCTAAGGCCAAGAAAAATCCTAAGTAACGGTAAATGACGCCATAGTTCGCCAAATTCAAAGCCACGAACAACAAGACTTCGATGGCCAGAAAGGAAATCAATGATCCGTATTTCTTGATGTAATCCGTCATCGCTGCTCGATCCATTACCAATAACATCCTTTCTCGACTTTATCCGAACCGGCCGGTTTTTTGATAGGCCGTGTCCAAGAAGAGGTCACATAGCGTGTCACATAGGGGCGTTTTTCCCATCGTTTCCCCATTATACCAAACAGCAGTTGCGTCGCGCCACCGGTCTGGATGGCTTGTTTGTTGAGCTGTCGGATGAAAAGACATAACGCCGCACCATAAGCGCCGGCACCGACGAGAGCGACATCAAAATCGTGTTTCAGGATTTCGACCTTCATGTGATCCAAAGCCTCAAACCATGTTTCAAAGCGTGGATCATTTTGATCCCCGAGGGTTTGCACCGCTTCGATCGTCTCGAGTTTAAACTCCGGCAACAAATTCTCATCTTGAATAATGGATGTGCGACGGGCGTATTGCTCTTTGATTTCTTTGGCAAACGGGGAAATCACCAAGACACGCTTTCCGCGAAGGGCGCTGGTCCAATACCCGCGTAACGGTTCGAAGGTCTGATATTGAATGACTTTGGCCCGAGGGCAAAATTTCTTGAAGAAATAATCTTCCATATGGACTCCGGAAATACCGATGATGTCCGCTTTCGAAACATCCTTGATCCATTGGGTGCTGAAGTGGGTCAGGTTCTCATCGTCTGTGGGGAAGAAACCGGCGTTATTTTTCATACTGTAACGAACCGAGGGCTTGTAGGTCTTTTTCAAACCCAGCTGTATTTTTTCGTAGTTGTTGATGCAACTGAGTTCCACCGCACCAAAACGGATGGCGGCAAACGGTTCCTCGCTGAGAATATGATCCCGAAGCATGGCTTCGCCATAGGATTGCGTAATCTCTTTTTGTCCCAGAAAACGTTCGACGCCTTTTTTGCGACGGAAAAGTTTCCATAGCATGACAAACCATGCGTTTTTAAGGAAGTATGCCGAATAGGTAAATCGCTGTTTCCACTGAGCCATAGAGGTATTCCGTTACTTTTCCGAGTATTTTTTGCGCTTGACCAAACAAATCGTATCGCCGCAGACGTGATTGTCGCCCAAACGTTCGTGGGTCAGAGCCAGGAGCGTGAAAAGGATTGCCATTTTAGGATTGGGGTTGGGAAGTTGATTGATGTCTTCGATGTGTTCGCGAGAAATAATCGCATTTTTAAGCGCACATAAAGCCAACCGTTCTTCATTACGGGTGAAGGGTTGTTTTCGATGGACTTTGCGCATTAAATGAATGATGTCTTCGCGGGAGATGGGCTCATTCAAACCATCGAAACAATATTCCGCCAAGCCATTCAAGTTATAAATCGGCAGGTGGTCGACATTCAGCGTTTCAGCAAGGATTTCCACCGCGCGTAGATACATATTCTGAGGGGTGACGATGCCACCGGTGTGTTTTTCGAGCTGCGCCAGAATTTTTTTCCAAATCTTGGGATAATCACATTTGAGCAAAGCCACGAAAAGCTCCGCCGGTTCGGGAGTTTCGTCTGCCACATGGAATGTGTACCGGAACCCACGCTTCATATGGAACGCTTTCATCGCGTCGTTATAACCAAGACGCATATTTTGTTCAATGACTTTTTTCTTGAAAACGAACATCATCCCTAAGTCCCACGATGGGCTGATGTAGGTCACATTGGGTTTATTGATCTGGGCAGGATGAAGTTGAATGTTATACCAAAGGTCCACGGCGATGACTTCATCGGCCCCTAAACGGAACGCAAAGTCGATCGGCACATTGTCCCGATATCCGCCATCGATGTAATAACGGTTATGAAACTTATGGATGGGAAAAACCGGCCATACGGCACTACTGGCCAAAAGCCAATGGATGATATCTTCTTTGGGAACCTCTTGCATGACCATCCGTTTAATGCCGAATGTCGGTAACGAACACGCAAATACCCCGAATTTAATGGGGCTGGTTTTGATGTCATCCACAGGAACATATTTTTCCAGTAACTTGATGAAGGGGGAAATGTCCGCGCCACCGTGTTTGATATAGGACAATGCAAATTTATTGAGTAGAGAACGATTCTTTTTAAAGGCTTCTTTAAGATCGTCGGGGTCTAGGTTAACGCCGTTCTTAATAACTTTATCAACGTTGATACTTTCCCAAAGGTCTCGGGCAAGGTCATATTTTTGAGTGGCAAAAAAAGCACCGTTGAGCGCGCCGATGGACGTTCCGGTGACCAAATCAAAACCAATGCCCAGCTCACGCATGGCTTGCCATACGCCGATCTGATAGCTTCCTAGAGATCCGCCGCCGCCGAGTGCTAATCCACGCTTCATTTCTTTGCCTCTTCTTTAATTCAATATATCACATATTATAAACGCAAAAGCCAATGCTATAATGAAAATGGTGATAAAAATGGAAATCGAAAAAATCGTTGAGTCTCAGCACGCGTATTTTAAAACCGGAGAGACCCTTTCCCTTGCTTTTAGGCTTCGGGCTTTAAGGACCCTACGAGCCAAAATCTTGGAACATGAAGACGCCATCTTGGACGCTCTCCAAGCCGATTTAGGAAAAAGCCACTTTGAAGGGTATATGACCGAAGTCGGTTTGGCTTTGGATGAAATCCATTATATGGAAAAACACCTTAAAAAGCTTGCCAAGCCACGCCGTGTTCCCACACCACTGGGCAACTTCCGGTCCAAAAGTTTTGTGATTCCCTCACCCTATGGCACCGTTTTAATCATGAGTCCTTGGAATTATCCGTTCCAATTGACGATGGAGCCTTTGGTGGATGCCATCGCCGCAGGCAATACCGCCGTTGTCAAACCCGGATCGTATTCTCCCAATACCAGTAACATCATCAAAAAGATTCTCGAAGAATGCTTTAAGGAGAATTACGTCGCCGTGGTTCTCGGCGGACGCCTTGAAAACCAGGCGTTGCTTGACCAAAAGTTCGAATATATCTTCTTTACCGGAAGCAAAGCCGTCGGTCGTGAAGTTCAAGCCAAAGCCTCAGTCCATTTGTGCCCGATTACTTTGGAATTGGGCGGCAAAAGCCCTGCCATTATTGACGAGACGGCCAATCTAAAGATTGCGGCCACCCGTTTGGCGTTTGGAAAATATATCAATGTTGGCCAAACCTGTGTCGCTCCCGATTATCTTTTGATTCAAAAAAGCGTCAAAGCCGAATTTTTAAAATACTTGGTCGAAGCCATTCGCGAGCAATATGGCGAAAAACCTCTGGAAAACCCGAATTACGGAAAGATCATCAACGAGAAGCACTTCGCCCGGTTGTTAGGTTTGATTAAAGATGAAAAGATCATCGTCGGCGGCCAATCCGATCCTAAAACGTTGAAAATCGCACCTACCGTCTTGGATGACATTACCTTAGACCGTCCGGTTATGGGCGAAGAAATCTTTGGCCCGATATTCCCCGTCATTACCTACGAAACGTTTGAGGATATTTACGGCATCATCGATCACAACCCGACACCTTTGGCTCTGTATCTTTTCACGAATGATAAGAAACGGCAAAAAGAAGTCCTTGCACGGGTTTCCTTTGGAGGCGGATGCATCAATGATTGCATCGTTCACGTCGCCACCACCCACATGGCTTTCGGCGGAGTCGGCGAATCCGGCATGGGCGGTTATCATGGAAAATCCGGTTTTGATACCTTCACCCATTACAAGAGCATCGTCGACAAAAAACTTCATCCTGACTTGAATGTCCGTTATCAACCGTATTCGAAGAAAAAAGAAAAACTGTTAAAGATGATTCTCAAATAAAAAAAGGCCCGAGCTTCCTCGGGCTTTTCGTTTGGAAATGTTTAGAACATGAACAAAGCGGCCAGAGCAGCCAGAATG
>CAZKHP010000037.1:0-7882 GCA_964552695.1 uncultured Staphylococcaceae bacterium
TGAGTTTCATAAATCCTCCTTAGGACATTATTTTCGCCATGGCGGGATTCCTTTGTATCATTCCCGACCATGTAAAGCACCGACAGGTTAACTTATCTTAACATTTGAAACGATACTTTGGTATCACGCAATCAACAAAAACAACGGATTAAACGCGGATTTTTTCGAAGATGACATTGTCGGCGCATTTCTTGGCGGTGGCCAATTTCTCGGGCGTATCGACGGTCCAAGTCAAAATCGGCATGCCTTTTTTCTTTCTGCGGGCAACGTGGCGCGACGGTAAATAAAGGATATCGAACGCCACAAAGTCGGCCTTGGAAATCTTGAGTACATTGAGGGTTCCGAAGAGCCATTCCACAAACTTGCTTTGGCCTTCCAACTTGCACGAAGACAATTGACCCAAGCGGTAAGGAACCTGATGGTCACGGAGATAACGCATCACATATGGGTTAAAGCTTTGGATGGCGATGTTGTCGGGATTGGGATAGCCTTCCAACACTTTGAGGACGCCTTCCGGAAGAAGCGGATTCTTCGGATCAAAATCCCCGGTGACTTTTAACTCGATTAACACAGGAACGCGACCGTCAACCATATCCAACATCTCTTTGAGCGTGGGGATGGTTTCCTTGCCGATCGAAAGCGGGTATTTGGACAATTCGTCTTTGGTCAAGTCTTCGACGCGGACGTCAAAACCGGTCACGCGTTTGAGTTCATTGTCGTGAACGACGACGATGGTTTGATCTTTAATGACGTGAACATCGAGTTCGATGCCATAGCCGTGTTCGACGGCCGCTTTAAAAGCGCCCATGGAGTTCTCTGCCAAATGGTCGTCATGAAGACCGCGGTGAGCCAAGGGCGTTTTAAGAAAGGATTCAAATGATTTCATAGGATTATTCCCTTCGATAATATATTTATATATTAACAGTATTTGGTTTAATTTTTGAAATGTCAATTGCCGTTTTTTCGATTTTGAAAATATTTTTCACTGCGGAAAGCGCGTCGAAAAAAATAATTTTGGAAAAAAACAGGGACTTTGGTTTGTCTTAGTAAGCAGGGGCCGTTAAAAAGCCCCGATTTGACAAGCGAACCATTAAAAAACTATGCTTTTCGTAGTGTTTGCTTAAAAAGGGGAATTTATCATGTCCAACATTGTCGGATTGTCACTCATTGCGGCCTTCCTAGTGCTTGAAGCGGTGCTCTTCGTGATTTTGCATAAAGTAAAGCTCAAGGAAAAGGGACAGCGTGGCATCGTTTTAGCTATGGCGCTTCTCCCGATGTTTCTATTGACGGCGGTGGATTCGTGGGACTGGCCCGCAACCATCAATCCCAACGTCGATTTGCCCTTCAGTTGGTTCCATTTTATCTTTATTGCTCTGGTTCTTTTGTTCGCTTTCGGTGCCACTCGCGTGGCAACTCTGCATATCCAAAAAGATACCTCCGAAGGCCGCCTTTCGAAAACCGATTGGACCGTCTTTGTCTTTGGCGTTCTCCTTACCGGCATCGAAATCTATAAACAAATCTTCTATGGAACGCTTTTTACCGGGTATCAATGGTATCTGTTTCCTTTCCAATTCTGCTCGGTTCCGCTGTATGTGTGTTTGATCGCTCCGTGGATTAAAAACCAAAAACGGAAAGAAGCTTGCTATTCTTTTATTGGTATTTTCGGGCTTATTGCCGGGTTGGCCGTCATGGCATACCCCACGACTGTTTTCACCAATCAAATCAGCATCTGCATCCACACCATGGTGTGGCACGGAACGATGATTGTAGTGGGCGTCTACTTGGTCGCACGATACCGCATTGGTACGAGCCTTGTGCAATGGAAACAAGCTTCTGCGATACTCTCCATGTTTATCTTGATCGCCATTGTCATGAATATGGCCATCCATTTGTTTGCCCCGCAAATCGGCTTGAATCCGTTCTTCCTCAGTCCGTGGATCTCCAGTCCGTTCCCGGTGCTCAGCACGATTCTGGCGAAAGGACAAAGTTCCTGGGGTGTTTTCTGGGGCTGGTTGGTCTATCTGATCAGCTATATTCTCGCCTTTTTCCTCGGAGGCATGCTGGTTTATTTGGTTGCCGGCATCTTCACCCATAAACCCAATCCCGCATTCTCCAAACAACCGGCCTAGCCGGTTTTCTTTTTTCTCATTCTTTTTTTCGTCATACCTCGCTATAATTTAAACTAAGAAAAGATCTTCCGGAGGAATGAACCATGGATGATTTAAGACTCTTTTTAAAAGACGAAACCAAACGCCAAAACGAAGGCTTGGAATTAATTGCCAGCGAAAACTTCACATCCGTCAAAGTCCGCGAATTGTGCGGATCGATTTTAACCAACAAATATGCCGAAGGTTTTCCCGGCAAACGCTATTACGGCGGCTGTCAAAACATCGATAAAATCGAACAATTGGCGATTGATCTCGCGTGCATGGTGTTCGGCTCCAAATTTGCCAACGTGCAACCGCATTCCGGCTCGTCCGCGAACATGATTGCCTACGCCGCCTTGATGAATCCCGGCGACACCATTCTTTCCTTATCCCTTGATGAAGGCGGACACTTGACCCACGGATCACCCGTCTCGTTCTCGTCCCGCTACTACAAAATCCAACATTATCATTTGGATGCTTCAGGTCACATCGACTATGAAGGCTTGGCCAAAATCGCCAAAGAAGTGAAACCCCAAGTCATCCTTGCCGGATTCTCCGCTTATCCTTATGAAATCGACTTCCAACGGATTGGCGCGATTGCCAAAGACGTCGGGGCTTACTTCATGGTCGACATGGCGCATATCGCCGGCCTCATCGCCGCGGGTTATCACCCAAGCCCGGTTCCCTATGCCGACGTCGTGACCTCGACGACCCACAAGACCTTACGCGGACCTCGCGGCGGTTTGATTCTTTGCAACACCGAAGAAATGAACAAGAAGATTAACTTTGCCTGTTTCCCCGGACACCAAGGCGGACCGCTTGAAAACATCATTGCCGCGAAAGCCCAATGTTTCTTGGAAGCCTTGACCCCGGAATATAAGGAATATATTAAAGGCGTTGTTGAAAACACCAAAGCTTGCGCGGAACGTTTCCAAGAATTGGGCGCCACCGTCAGCGGAACCCAAACCCACTTGTTCCTCGTCGATACCAAACGCAGTTACGGGATGACCGGATACGATGCCCAACATTTGCTTGAGGAAGCCCTGATTACCCTCAACAAGAACATGATCCCGGGCGATACCGAGAAGCCTTCCAAGACTTCCGGCGTCCGCATCGGGTTTGCCGCATTAACGACCCGCGGTTGTACTCTTGAAACCGCCCGTGCGGTTGCCGACATCATCCACGCCGTCTTAGCGGGTCAAATCTCACCGGAAGTCGCCAAACGGCGCGTCCGCCGGATCAGCTCGAAACTCAAGGACGTCACGACCCTCTAAAAAGTGATATAGAAGCGACCACCACGGTCGCTTTTCGTTTTTTTATAAACACTTTTCTAAAAAATAATAGCGATGAATTGCCCACATTTTTTCGTTGAGGCCCAAATCTAAAAATATTTATTGAAATGGCAAAAAAAAATACCATAATATGTGTATAAAAAATACGCGAAAGCGAAATAAAAGAGGAACCCCGCCAGATGGCAAAAAAACTGATCGAATTGGTCAACGTCACGAAGAAATTCGATGGCGAAACAGTCGTCGACAATCTCAACCTTTACATCAACCAGAATGAGTTCATTACGCTCCTAGGTCCTTCGGGCTGTGGCAAAACCACGACCTTGCGGATGATCGGCGGCTTCGAAACCCCCGACAGCGGCGATATCATTCTTGAAGGTGTCAAGATCAATGACTATCCTCCGTTCCGTCGGCCGATCAACACGGTCTTTCAACGTTATGCTTTGTTCCCGCATCTCAACGTCTTCGAAAACGTTGCTTACGGATTAAGAAATTACCACGTCCAAGAACCCGAATTGACCCAACGCGTCATGGAAGCCCTGAAAATGGTCAACCTCGAAGGGTTTGAAAAACGGAAAGTCGATTCGCTTTCCGGAGGTCAACAACAACGTGTCGCCATCGCCCGAGCTACGGTTATCCGTCCGCGAATCCTACTGCTCGATGAACCGTTGGCCGCGTTAGACTTAAAACTTCGCCAAGCCATGCAATATGAATTAAAAGAAATGCAACGTAAATTGGGCATCACCTTCATCTATGTCACCCATGACCAAGAAGAAGCGCTCACGATGTCCGATACTGTCGTGGTCATGAATAAGGGTTTGATTCAACAAATCGGTCATCCCCGCGATATCTATAACGAACCCAAAAACCGCTTTGTCTGCAACTTCATCGGCCAAAGCAACATCTTTGATGGGGTGGTCATGGAAGACCACAAGGTCCGTTTCTGCAACCAAGTGTTCTCTTATGAAGAAGAAGGGTTTGCTCCCGGCGAGGAAGTCGATGTCGTCGTTCGTCCCGAAGACTTCGATGTTTGCCCGCTGGCCAAAGCGCAACTGACCGCTCCCGTCCTCAAAGTGATTTTCAAAGGCATTCACTTCGAAATCACCGTCGAAATTCTCGGTCGCCAAGTGCTCGTGCATGAATACGAGGAAGTCAAGGTGGGCGATATGGTCGGCATCAAAGTCGATCCCTATGAAATCCACTTGATGAAAAAAGCCCATGAATAAACTCAAAGGTTTTGCTCTTCCGTATCTGATTATCCTGCTCGTCTTCATCGCCGTTCCGATGGTGACGATGATTGTGCTTTCCTTTGTGACGTCCGAGGGCCTCCATTTTCAAAATGCGTCTTTCACGTTAGCCAACTTCGCCAACTTGGCTCAAATCTCCGTTTTGGTCGGTTTGTGGAATTCCATAAAATACGCGACGATTGCCACGGTATGCAGCCTGATCTTAGGTTATCCGTTGGCCTATCTGTTCTCCCGCTTAAAAATCAAAAACGGGTTCTTGCTCACGATTCTTCTCGTCCTCCCTATGTGGAGCAACATTCTCTTACGCACGAACGCGCTTTCTTATTTATTCTCAGCGAACAACATGATTTCCGGATTGCTGGCCAAAATCGGTATCACCTGGTCTTTCGATATCAAAGGTACCGGGTTAGCGGTGGTCCTCGGGTTGATCATGGTGTATCTTCCGTTCATGATTTTGCCGATTTATTCGGTTTTATCCAAAATCGATACGCAACTTTACGATGCTTCGTCTGACCTTGGCGGCGATCCGGTGCGCACGTTCATGAAAGTGACGGTCCCGCTTTCCTTAAAAGGTGTGATGACAGGCGTTATCATGGTGTTCTTACCGTGCTTTTCGGGCTTTGCTGTTCCCCGCATCATGGGTAACGAAAAGATCGTGATGCTCGGTACCATCATCGAAGACTCTTTCGTGTATATGGACTATAACTTCGGGTCCTTAATCTCGATGGTCTTGATCTTTACGATTGTGTTGGCTTTGTTTGCGATTGCCAAAGTCGACAAGGAAGGGGAAACACTGCTATGAGCGACAACGAAATGCACACCATTTCCTCTTTAAACTACAACGACGCCAATTTGACCGGTTTGTACCGTTTCTTTTCGAAAGCCGGTGTCAAAAAAGTCACCAAGATTCTTTTCCCGATTCTCAAAGTTCTTTTCTTGATTGTCGTCTTCATGACGCTTTATCTTCCGGTGTTTCTGATTGCCCTTCAATCCATCAACAACTCCGCCGATCCGGCCGAGTTTGGTGGTATCACGTTTCAATGGTATACCGAAATCTTTGCCTACCGGAGCTTACGAAGCGCCATTCTCAATACCCTTTTGGTGGCCGTGTTAACGGTCGTCATTTCGACGGTTTTGGGCACGTTGTTTGCGTTCGGCATTCACGCCTTGGAACGTAAACAACGTCAAAAAATCATCATTTTGAACAACATTCCGTTAGTCAACGCCGAAATCGTCACCGGTATCTCGTTGATGCTACTCTTCTCGTTATTCCTCCCGATTTTCCCGAGTTTCTTCGGACTTCCCACGATGCTGATGGCGCACGTGTTCTTCACGCTTCCCTATGTCGTCTTAAGCGTCCTTCCGAAACTTTCCGAAATCGACGCCAATATGTATGATGCCGCCGTAGACTTGGGCGATACCCGCCTGAAAGCCTTGGCCAAAGTCATCGTCCCTGCCATTTTGCCCGGTATTCTTTCCGGTGCGATGTTGGCCTTTACGATGAGCATCGATGACTTCGTGATCAGCTACTATACCACCGGCAACGGTTTCGATAACATTTCCATTTGGATTTACAGTTCCATCGGCAAAACCAGTCTGAAACCTGCCATTTACGCCTATTCGACCGCCGTGACGCTGCTCGTTTCGGCCGTCATTGTCGTGATTCTTGTTTATCAAAACAGAAAGAACTCCAAGAAGGTGACGAAACATGAAAAATAAATGGATGATAAAAACACTCGTCCTTTCTTCCGCGATTTTGGTCTCGGGATGCAAGAGCAACAACGTCCTCCTTGTCCTCAACTGGGGCGAATACATCAATGAAGACCTCGTCGTCGCGTTTGAAGACTATTACAACGTCCGCGTTGTCATGAATCTCGCTAGTTCGAGCGAATTGATGGAGCAAAAGATCAAAAGCGGAACGACCTGCTATGACATCGTCATCCCGTCCGACTACATGATCGACAAACTCTATCGCGAAGACTATTTGAAACAAATCCAACTCGATCAGTTGGAAAACTATGACGAAAACGTCTTTCTTCCAGGACTCAAAGACATTCAAGACGTGATGTTCGAAGGGAACCAATCCTATGCTATCCCGTATTTCTGGGGCACGTTCGGTCTGGTTTACAACAAAAACAAGCCCGGTCTTGAAGAAGCCGTCAAACAATACGGCTGGGCGTCCATCTTCGAAGAAGATAAAACTCCTGCCGGAACCCGCGTCGGCATGTATAACGTCCCGCGTCTAAGCTATGCCGCGGCGATGATGTATTACGATAGCGACACCACGAGAGAACGTTACAACGTCGCCAGCGAAGAAAACTTCCAAATTTTTGAAGACGTTCTCCGTCAACGCGAATTCTATGAGTGGGGCACCGATGAACTCAAAAAGCACATCAGCTCCGGCAACCTCGACCTCGCGTTCATGTACACCGGTGACTTCTTCGATATTTACAACCTTCGCGCCGAAGAAGGTCAAGGCATGGAAGATATGGGCATCTTCATTCCGCCGCTCACGATTTCCTTCTTCGATGGCATGATTATTCCGAAGAATGCCCAACACTACGATTTAGCCCTTAAATTCATGGATTGGTTCTTAGATCCGCAAATCGCGTTTGATAACGCCAGCATCGTCGGTTATTGCACGCCGATCGCGGCGACCTATGCAATGATGCAAGCCGATCCCGAATGGCAAGATAAAATCAACAACTATCCGTATTATCCCGATGGTTCCAACCCCGACAATCCATTCGTGGCGTTGCCTTTAAAGGATATCGGAACCGCCAGCGTTTCCCGCTTGGCAACGATCATCAATAACGTCAAAGCCAGTATGTAAGTCCACAAAGCTTCGCCCAACGGCGAGGCTTTTTCTTTTTAGAGGAAAAACCTTTGGCATGTTTTATAATGAACAGTAGGAATGGATGAAACATATGGAAAAATTGTGGTGGAAACAAAAGGCGATTTATCAGATTTACCCGCGGAGTTTTTGCGACTCCAACAATGATGGCATCGGCGATATTCCCGGAATCATCTCAAAATTGGATTATCTCAAAGATTTAGGCGTCGGCGGCATTTGGCTTTCGCCCGTCTATAAATCCCCGAACGATGACATGGGCTACGATATTTCCGATTATTATGATATCAACCCCGAATATGGCACGTTGGATGACATGAAACGTCTTTTCCAAGAAGCTAAAAAGCG
>CAZKHP010000038.1:0-7843 GCA_964552695.1 uncultured Staphylococcaceae bacterium
AGTTGTCACGGCAGCGCCCCCGAACGTGGAGACAATGCGATTTATAAAATGGGCCCGATCATTTCCGAGATCAAAGGTTTGAATGAAAGGCTGAAGAGCGATCCCTTTTTAGGTAAAGGGACGATGACCATCAGCGAAATCTTCTTTACCTCACCCTCCCGCTGCGCCGTTGCAGATGGATGCTGGATCTCCGTTGATCGCCGCTTAACGATTGGTGAAACTTACCAATCCGCGCTTGAAGAAATCCGCCAACTCCCTTCCGTGAAAGAAGCAAAAGCCGAAGTCGAAATGTATTCCTATGAACGCCCATCCTATACCGGTCTGCTCTATCCGACGCAAGCGTACTTCCCGACATGGGTTATTCCCCAAGACCATGTCATCTGCAAAGCTGCGGTGGGAGCATACAAAGGTCTCTTCAACAGCGAACCTGTCGTTGACAAGTGGACCTTCTCGACCAATGGCGTTACGATTATGGGTCGTTATGGAATTCCGTGTATCGGATTTGGGCCGGGCGACGAAAAAGAAGCCCACGCCCCCAATGAAAAGACACGGAAAAAAGACTTGGTTATTGCCGCCGCGATGTACGCCGCCATGCCGCTTATGTATTTGAAACATCTAAAATAAAGGAGATGAAATTAGATGGAACCGTTATTCAAAGGCCGACACTTTATTACGCTTGAGGAATGGACCAAGCCCGAAATTGATACACTCTTGGCCGTTTCCAAAGATCTGAAACTCAAATTCAAAACCAATGTTCCGACGCCGTATTTGCAAGACAAAACAGCCTTCTTGATTTTCTTTGAACAATCCACAAGAACTCGGAACTCGATGGAATCCGGTCTTGCCCAATTGGGCGGACACGCCACGTTCCTTGATACTTCGACGATGCAACTTGCCCACGGCGAAAGCGCTAAAGACACCGCGATTATCTTGTCCTCGTTCGGTCACGGCATTGCTTGCCGTTATTGCAACTGGGGTTTAGGCAACAAATTCTTACGCGAAATGGCCAAATGGTCCACAGTCCCCATCATGAACTTGCAAGATGATTTATATCACCCGATGCAAGCGTTGGCGGACTTAATGACAATTCAAGAAGTCTGCCCAACAACGAAACACCTGAAAGTCTCGATCATTTGGGCGTACGCGACCACGCACAAAAAACCGATCAGCGTTCCGCTTTCACAAATCTTACTGTTCCCGCGTTATGGCATGGATGTCACGCTGGCTTATCCGGAAGGCTATCCTTTACCGGACTGGGCCGTCGAAAAAGCCCGCAAAAACGCCTTGGAAAATGGTGGAACCTTCCGTATTACGCATAATATCGAAGAAGCTTTCCGCGGTGCCGATATTGTTATCCCGAAAAACTGGGGTAGCTGGGTAACCAACCAATCGACCGCGGTCGTCGATGATTTGCTCCAATCCTATAAAGGATGGAAGTGCACCGAAGCGATGATGGCGTTGGCTAGCCCGAACGTCAAATACATGCACGCCTTACCGGCTGACCGTGGCAATGAAGTCGAAGATTCGGTCATCGATGGCCCGCATTCCATTGTTTATCAAGAAGCCGAAAACCGTCTCCATACGGCTAAAGCCGTCATGGCGATGACGATGGGCAATAAATAACAACCTAGTAGTTGATTTTTCCTTTAATACTCGAGTATTCACCAAAGAGTTGGAGACAGTCTTTCCGATCCAACTCTTTTAATATTTTTTCCTTTTCGCCGTTTTGGTTCATTTGATAGAAAACATTGTCTCTAAAACCGATGCCTTCGGTATCGATGATGTTGCAACCATAATAGACTTTGCGGATGTTCGCCCAAAGAATCGCGCCTAAGCACATCGGGCAAGGTTCGGCGGTGGTATAAAGTTCGCATCCCGAAAGGTCAAAAGACGAAAGCGTTTTGCAAGCGTCGTGAATGGCCATGACCTCGCCGTGACAGGTTGGGTCTTGATTTTTGACCACTTGGTTATGACCTTTGCCGACGACGACCCCATCTTTAACGATGACCGCCCCAAAGGGACCTCCGTGGCCGTGATGAATTCCAAATTGAGCTTCTTTAATTGCCAGTTCCATGTATTTATTCATATGATGTACCTCATCAACATCATACTATATTGCGTCCGTGCAGGCATCCTGCTTTTTTGCATAAAAAAACATGGACGGTGAAGTCCATGTTCGTTTTCATTAAACCAACGTTCCGACAATGGGAAGACTGCTGAGAATGCTTTGCGAGTGTGGGCTATCGGCAAAGGCGGCGGTGCAATCGGTGCCGGCCAGGTGCATGCCTTTATGCCAACCGTTGTTCCATTCTGCCGCATTGGTCACATCGTAAACCGTTCCGCTGACGGCGATATAAGCGAGGGAACCGTTGTCACCGTTATATTGCGCCAATTCGGTCAGGGTGAATTCCCGAAGTGCCGATGAACTTTCACTGGAAGTGATGGAACTACTATTTGAACTTGAAGATGGGGTAGGTGCACAGGCAACAATCAATAACGACGCTGCGAGGGCAAATAGACGAAGTGTTTTCATAACCTATACTCCTTTCTAGGTGATTTTAGTATAGGAGCCTACCCTCCGTTTTTCATTATTAATGCTTTACGGTTTCTTTTTATCAAGTTGTTTTCTTCACCGAAAATAAACGTGCCTATAATAGAAAGTGAGGAAAGAACGATGAAAAATATATTCAAAAAGATGGGCTTGATTAGTCTTTTATCACTGAGCTTCGGTTTGTCTTCCTGCGGTGGCAACCCTGTTGGCACTTGGCGTCAAGAAGTGGCTGTCTCCGGTCATGGAACCTTAAGATACTGCCTTTATACCTTTAACGAAGATCACACATTGGATTATTTGGATCATCGCGAATATGACTATGCCGAGATGCCCTTAGCCGAAGATGTCGGGGGTGGCACTTGGACTCAAAGCGGTAGCCAAATTACAACGACCATCACCTGGATGCGTTATAACGGTGACAGTGCAGATACGACGTTGACCTCTCCGGACACGACCTATTGGACCCTCTCAGGTGAGCAAATGCAATCCGGCGGCGTCACGATTTCGCGTATCTCATAAAAAAGTTTCATCAACCTTTTTACGTTGTCTAAATATTTTTTTCATCGGATTTGCCGTGTCCCCTTAAGCGATTTTTCATTGATGGGGAAAATCTTTCTTTTGGATTTTGACCGTCCCAGACGGTTCTTTTTAAAAGGTTCTTCTTTTCGTTGAAGATGGACAAAACGGTGTTAGTAAAAAATTAGTATTTGGCTTTTTTCATAAATGGAAAAATATCAAAAGAATTTTCACTGTTTTTTTGGTTGATTCGGCCAGTTCCCTAACCTATAATTTGAATACGCAATTGGCCTTTTTAAGGCTTTGGCTGGTGTATCAAACGTAGGATCAACGCTCAAACCGGAAGATCCATACGCTTATTTTTTCAAACACCAAAATATCCGATTTTATCGCGTATTTCAACAATGATGACGAATCAATAGCGAGGAATTTTTACCTTTAAAAAGCTTTTGATTCCACGGGGGAAAAAGTTATGGGAATGTTCAAAACGACGGAAGAATTGATCGACAAGTTTATCGGCAATGATGATGACAAACGGGCTGACTATTTGAAACGGGAAAACAGCAATTTCGTCTATTCGCTGCCGTTATTAAGAAAAAATCTTTCCAATATGGCGGAAGAAGAATATCTGATGAAGCACATCCTACCCAAACGGTTGGTAGAGCTTTATGACGATGGCGTGATCTACATTCACGACAAGCAATTGAGTTCCTATTGCCAATCCATCAGCTGCAAAGATGTCGCCACCAAAGGCATTCCCAGCATTGCCAAGAACATGTTGGAATCCGGGCCGTCATCGTCCTTACCGACGTTGGTCCGCCATTTCAGCAACTTGGTCACTTTGATGAGCCAACAAGTTTCGGGAGCGGTCATGCTTTCGCAAATGACCACGGTTTTGGCTTCTTATCTTTATCAAGAAGAACTGGATGGCCAAATTTATACCGATAAAACGCTCCATAAGCTTCTTTATCAATTGATTTATGAATTGAACCTTCCTTTAAGAGCGGGCTCGGAATCAGCGTTCAGCAACTGCACGTTGGAATTCGGCAAACCCTCCGAAGAAATCAAAAATGACTATGTCATCATCGGTGGCGAAGGCTTGCCCTACAAATACTCAGAGATTCCCGCGGTTTATTTTGACCGGGTTAATATTGCTTTTATCGATGCCATGGCAAAAGGAACCCAAAAAGGAATTCCCTTAACCTTCCCGTTGATCACGGTTCAAATCGATGATCAATTTAATTACGACAACCCCGTTTTCCTATATTTACTCGAAAAAATGTATCAATGGGGCGGCGTCTATTTTGAAAACTTCCGCACGAAACCTTTTAAAGATCCCTACTATCGGAAACTCAATCCCTATATCAAATCCAAGGATCCCTCGATTTCTCGGAGCCTTTGCTGCCGTTTGAACATCGACCTCAGCGTGTTGTCGCGTGCGGGTGGTGGCATTTTCGGTTCCTCGGTCGGTAACGTCGGAGCCATCCAAGTTTTGAATCTCAATATGAACCGTGTGATGATCGAATTCGGCCATGACCACGAACTTCTCAAACTGAAAATCCGGGAATACTTGGAAGTCATGGAAGAAGGCCATTTAGCCAAACGGAGCTGGGTGGAAAACCACAAGGAACTTTATCCGACTTTCTTTGCCTTTAATACCAATTTGAAAAACTACTTCAACGTCTTTGCGGTGACCGGGATGCATGAAGGTCTGATTAACCTGGGTTTCAAAGATGGCCTCAACGACATCGAAGGCAAAAAATATGCCCATGGGCTCATGCAATATATGACCGAAGTCATTAATGACTTCATCGTCCGCGATAAGGTTGCCTGTGGCATTGAATATGCTCCTGCCGAAAACGCCGGCATCAAGTTAGCTCGCAGCGACGTCAAATGGGCCAAAGCTCACGGACGCGAAATATTCGTCCAAGGCGAAGGCGACAACGTCTTTTTAACATCCGGATGCATGTTGCCTTTCAGCGAAGAGGATTTCACCAAACAAATTGAAAACTCAGCGGAATTCCAAGGCTATGCGACCTCGGGTTCGATTTTGCACCATTTTCTTGAGGATGTCATTAAACCGGAAACATTGGCCAAATACATCCACAACTTATTTGAAAAACCAATCAACTACATTACCTTGACTCCGACCGTGACGAGCTGCCTTGCCTGTGGCACCAAAATCGTTGCCAAAGACGCGAAAAATCTGGAAGTATGTCCTTCCTGCGGATCCCACGACATCGCCACCTACAGCCGCGTCATCGGGTATGTCCGCATGATTGCTCGGCAAAACATCCGTGTCGACGAAAAAGGCTACTACAAAGGCGACTACAATTTCTGGAGCAAAGCCCGTCGTCTGGATTGGTCGCAACGACGGAGATTCCATGAGGAAGATGCTGAAAAATGATTAAATACTACGACAAATTACTCTTATCACTCAGTGAAATCGAAAATCACCCCATTCTGTTGGTCCACGCTTTAAGCGGTTGCCAACTGAGGTGTTTTCACTGTCTGAATCGGGGTGAATTGCTCGAAAAAAATCATGAACATTTCTATACCATGGCCGATATCATCGACTATGCCCAAAAACAAAGCCTTCTGTTCGACTATGTGGTTTTCAGCGGTGGAGAGTTCTTGCTTTCCTCGCTCGACGACCTCATCTCGGACTTGACCCGGCTACGGCAAGCGGTACAAAAACCCGTCATTGTTTATACCAATGGCATTGCCTATGAAAAGACGGTTGCTTTACAGCAACGTGGACTCGTCGAAGGGTTCCATGTGGACATGAAGTTGCCGTTTCATTTATTAACCGCCGAAGATTTCGATTTGGCCGAATTGACCTTGGGTGTCGCTCTTCGCGACATGAGTATCCCTCAACGCATTTTACAAACCCTGGAATATGTTATTTCCACGGATCAAGGTTTCAGTCGCATCCGAAGCGTCCGTTATCCCTTTTTAGGACCCGAGGCCTTTGCGGAAAATCGGCGATGGGTCGAGAACATGAACCGGAAGTATGGAAAACGCGTGCCTTACGATGTGAATTCATTTGTCTATAATCCTGACGAAGAAGTCGTTGGGGCATTCCAATTGTTGGGCCATCCATAAAAACGATGTTTCTCGTTTTTTTATAAGTTGATGTGCCATAATAATAAATAGATAGACGATTGGATTTTGGATATCTATGGCCACAACCACAAAAATCGACAAAACGTTTAAAATCCAACATTTAGGGTACCTTGTCGCAGATGACAATTATGTTTTCAACTCGTACTTGGTTTTCCATGGCGAGTTTTTATTTTTAGTGGACATCCCGCCGGTTCAAAAAGTGGAGGATTTGATGAAGGCCATTGCCTTATATTCTTCCATGGATTCGATTACCCACCTCATTATCCAAAACATGACGATGTCACACATGGAAAGCCTCAAGCGGATGATTGCCGGAGGACTTCGCGCAACGATTATTTCCAACCGTTATTTTTTACGACAAATCAAAGCCTCGGGAATTCCGCTCCCCTTCTATCCCATCGAAGAAAACGCTTATTTGTTTTTGAATCAAGGAAAAGAAATCATTCGCTTTTTGCCGATGGTTTTCCTTCCGTTCCCGCAAATGATGATGTCTTATTTCTTCCGATTTGATGCACTTTTTTCATCGACGCTTTTCAGCAGTATTTTTGAAAGCCGAAACGAATTGACCATCGATACGCTTTCGCAAGGCATCTCCCTTTTTGAAAAACAAACATTCCCGAGCAGCGACTATTTAAAAGATCCGCTCCGACGCCTCAAGGATTATGGGCTCAAGGAGATTTATCCGGCCTATGGTTACCAAATTCCACCCGAATTCATTGATCGCGTCATCGACGATTGTACGCATGCGGTGTTCTACAATACCTACGCCGTTTTCCGCTATAACGATATCGGTGTCCGCGAATTCAACTTTCCCGAAATCATTAACCAAATGTTGAATATGTTGTTGAAAACCTTTTCCCGCGAACAAGTTCTTTCCTTCTTTGCGGATTCCCGCATCCTCCTTGACCCTAAAGCGGTGACTTTCCAATCGTCGGTTCTTTTCGGTTATGGTTTATGGAATGCCTTTTTTGAACAACTGTACTTAAAATCCGGGTTCGCCGGACTCAATGTTCTGGCGTTAACCGTGGATACTTATTACAATCGCTTTAAATTGGAACGTCCCGCCATCTATTCTTCGACGTTTGCAACGGTGAGCCAGGAAAAAGAAGAGTTGGAAAAGAAATACCTTTCTTTGGAAGAAAAACTCAACGAAGTCAATGCCCGACTGAAAGAAGCCGAAGGCAGCATGTTCCGCGATCCGATTACCGGACTTTGTAACCAAATCATATTAAAAACCCAACTCAAACTTGATTTTGCAAAGATGCTTCCAGAAAATCATGTTCGCGGTCTACTTTTGATCTATATTGATCAATTGTCTTATTTGAACCAAAAATACGGGAAAGAAACCGGCGATGAAACGCTCCGCAATCTCAAAACCGAGATGGAACGTGTCCTGACCTCCACGCAAACGCTCTATAAACAATCCGGCCCGGGCCTCATCCTGTACGAAAGCGATACCCCAGTCAACGAGCTCCGTCATACGGCGGTGCGCTTGCGAAACTTTGTTGCTGAGTCCAAAGCCTTTATCGAGCCCATCACCATTTCGATTGCGTTGGCGTCAACCTCCGAACTGGACTCCCAAGGATCGGTGGACTATCAGATCAAACAGATTTTCTTCATGATGGAAAAACGGATTAAAATGGCCAAAAA
>CAZKHP010000039.1:0-7749 GCA_964552695.1 uncultured Staphylococcaceae bacterium
ATCCGTTGAATTTCGCGGATTCTTTCCGGAGACATGATGCCTTCGAGTTTGGCGGAAATTTCTTCGGCCGTCGGTTCACGGCCCAAATCTTGGACCAGTTGACGTTGGACGCGGGTCATCTTGTTGATGGTTTCGACCATGTGCACCGGAATACGGATGGTGCGGGCTTGGTCGGCAATGGCACGCGTAATGGCTTGACGGATCCACCACGTCGCATAGGTCGAGAACTTGAACCCTTTGGTGTAGTCGAATTTTTCAACGGCCTTAATAAGGCCCATGTTGCCTTCTTGGATAAGGTCGAGGAAAAGCATGCCGCGACCGACATAGTGTTTGGCGATGCTGACGACTAGACGAAGGTTCGAGTTGATCAACCGCTTTTTGGCTTCTTCATCGCCGGCGACGATGCGCTTGGCGATGTCGATTTCTTGGTCGGGTTTCAAAAGATCGACGCGACCGATCTCTTTGAGATACATCTTCACGGAGTCGGTGACTTTGACTTCACCGCTGACGAACGTATCGATATGGTCGATGTCGATATCGACTTCTTCGGGGATGACGTCTTCGCCGACGACGCCGGTATCCACGTCTTCGCTGAGGGTCGTGGAAATGCTCTTCTCAAGCAGTTTTTCATCGACGTTCAGGTTTTCGATATCTTCGATATTCTCTTCGGTTTCTTCGCTGGCGACTTCGATGCCTTTGGATTTGAAGTATTCAATCAGCTTCTCGGTATCATCATCGCTGAGGTCTAAGTGGGCGATGGCGTCGAAAACATCTTCTTGATCAATGTAACCGGCGGCTTTGCCTTTTTTCTCGAGCCGTTTTTTGATGGTTTCGAGCGATTCGATTTCTTCTTCGGCCGGGATGGGAGCGTCTTCAATGGCTTGTTCGAGCGCTTCGACGGGCTCTTCGACTTTGGCCTTCTTGGGGGCTTTCGCTTTAGCGGGTTTGACGGCGACTTCTTCCTTCGCTTCGGCGACGGGTTTGGTTTTGGTGGTTTTCTTTTCCATTGTTGGACCTCCTATTTGTCCTTATCTTTGGGCTTAGCCCGGGGGAATCTCTTGGCCATGTACTCGGCGGCGATGCGGCCCTGCTCTTCGGCCGACTTGCCCGCCATGGCGCGGTTCACGACTTCTTTGTCATAAAACTTTTCACGCTCTTCTAAGATGGTTGTACGGTATTCTTCCATGACTTGGTCGGTGCATTCCGGATGTGTTTTCTCTAAAGAGATGGCGGTAATTTCATCTTGCATCTCCTGCTTGTGAGCTAAATCGCTTTGGGATAACTCTGAGAGTAATGAGGGCAGGTCGATGCGTTCGTTTTTCATCTTGTATTCGACGACGAAGTTGGCAATGTTACGATACAACTCTTCGTAGAAGTACTCGACGCGGGTGGAATAGAAATCAACGGCGTGGGGATCATTGAGCATCATCGTGAGGAGCGCCCGTTCCGCCAATTGGTAGCGTTTGTAAGTGCGCCGCTCGGCATGGAACTCAGCCATGATGCCGACCGTATCATTGTCGGTTTTATCACGAGAGCGGTTGACGATTTGTTTGATGCTGTCGACCGAGAACTCGGAAACGCGGGATAATTCGTTGATGTATTCTTCGAATTCCAGCGGATTGGTGGCGCCGATGAGAATCGGAATGAAGTCGGCGACCAACCGCTTTCTTTCTTCCATCGTCTTGAGGGTGTTGGTCTGTTTGTAAAAGTTCAAGGCGAACTCAGCCCGGTTGATCAGGCGGTTCATGTAAGCTTTTAAAGCTTCCGGCCCTTCTTCTTGAAGAATATCGTCGGGGTCGCGTTCATCGTTTTGGTTATTGACGATGCGGTAACTCAGGCGTTCCTCGTTGAGTTGGGTAATGATTTTCATCATCGCGCTTTGTCCGGCACGGTCACCGTCGAGGCATAGACGGATCTCGACGCCGAGTTTACGTAGTAACGCGATATGTTCTTTCGACATATTGGTGCCCATGAGGGCAACGGCGCTTTCGATGCCCACTTTGGAAAGGGCATATATATCCATAAACCCTTCAAGCACGTAGACATACCCGTCATGACGGGCGGTCCTCCGGGCGTTATGGTAGTTATAGAGTAAGGTCGCCTTATGAAAAATCTTGGTTTCAGGGGTATTGATGTACTTGGCTTCGTCGCTGTCGACGATGCGACGGGCGGAGAAGCCCACCACTTGGCCGTTAGGATCGGCAATCGGGAACATGACCCTGCCGGCGTTACGATCGGTTAGGCTGGAGGCCACGCCGTTGGAGATTCCGATGGCTTCGATAGTCTTAAGACTATGTCCCTTGCTTGTCAGGAACTGAATGGCCTTTTTGCCATCCGCCAACGCATACCCTAATTGGTACTTGGCCCGAAGCGGTTCGTCCAGGTTCCGACTGTTGAGATAGTCTAAACCGGCACTTCCTTCAGGCGTCGAGAGGCCATATTGATAGAAAACAGCCAAATCGCTGATACAGTTATATAAAGGAACGAGTGCGGCATCCACCGGGAGCGCTTTTTTGGTTTCCACCAAGCGGGGATCGGTAAACCCGGCAATGTCGGCCACTTTACGCAATGCATCCCCAAAGGGGATTTTCTCATAGTCTTGGACGAAGGAGATGGCCGTTCCGCCATGTCCGCAAACGAAGCATTTGAAGATCTGTTTATCTTTGCTGATCATCAACGACGGGTTCTTGTCGTCATGAAAAGGGCAGACGGCAACATAGTTACGCCCCTTCTTAATGACATTGATGTAATTGGAGATAACGTCGACGATGTCGGTTTGCTTTAAAACGTCATCGACCAGTGTTCTTTCAAACGCCATTTTTGTCCCCCTTTTGACTATTTATCTACTAACTAACTACTAATAAAACACTTTTATGGTCAAATAGTTGATTAACTCGTCGATGGGCAAGCGAACTTGCTTCATGCTGTCGCGCTCACGAATCGTCACGGTTTGATCGGTGCTGGTATCGAAATCGACGGTGATGCAGAACGGTGTTCCGATGGCATCTTGGCGGCGATAGCGTTTGCCGATGCTTCCGGCTTCGTCATAGGTCACGCTGAAATGCTTGCTGAGGATGTTCACCACTTCACGCGCCTTTTCACTGAGTTGTTTGCTCAGCGGAAGAATGGCGGCTTTATACGGTGCCACCGCAGGATGCAGGTGCATGACGACGCGAGAATCGTTCTCAAGTTGTTCTTCGGCATAGGAATCGCATAAAGTCATTAAGGCTAATCGATCAAGGCCTAAGGAAGGTTCAACGCAGAAAGGAACATACTTTTCGTTGGTATCGGGATCTAAGTACTCCAAGGACTCGCCGCTGAACTCCATATGGCGTTTCAAATCATAGTCGGTCCGATCGGCAATGCCCCAGACTTCACCCCAACCGAAGGGGAACAGGTATTCGATATCGCTGGTGCCTTTGGAATAGAACGCCAATTCTTCCGGATCATGGTCACGGAAGCGAAGATTTTCTTTGGTTATTCCTAAAGAATAAAGAAAGTTAATAGCGTAGTCTTTCCAGTAACGGAACCATTCAAGGTCAGTATTGGGTTTGCAGAAGAATTCAAGCTCCATTTGTTCGAACTCACGGGTTCTGAAGGTAAAGTTCCCGGGCGTGATTTCATTACGGAAAGCTTTGCCGACGTTGCAAATACCGACCGGTAACTTTCTACGGGTCGTGCGCATGACGTTCTTAAAGTTGACGAACACGCCTTGAGCCGTTTCGGGGCGAAGGTAGACCGCCGCTTTGCTGTCATCGGTAACGCCGATGTGCGTTTTGAACATCATGTTGAATTGTCGGATATCGGTAAAGTCGCTTTTGCCGCAATTCGGGCATTTGACCTTATTCTCACGAATGAATGCCATCATTTGTTCGTTATTCATGGCCGTGACATGGGCTTCGGGGAAGGCATCTTCGATGAGTTTATCGGCGCGATGGCGTGTTTTACAGGCTTTGCAGTCGATCAACGGGTCGTTAAAGGTCGTCACGTGTCCGGTGGCTTCCCAAACACGCGGATTCATCAAAATCGCAGAGTCGATGCCGACGTTGGTCGGGCATTCTTGAACGAATTTCTTCCACCACAGGCGTCTTAAGTTGGCTTTGAGCTCAGAACCTAAAGGGCCGTAATCCCAGGTGTTGCTAAGGCCTCCGTAAATCTCGGAGCCTTGGTAAACGAAACCATAGGTTTGTAAATGCGTAACAATCTTATCAAAATCGTATTTTGGCATGGTACTTCCTCCATATAACACTAAGCGTACGGGTCTAATTCTATCGGTATTCGCCTTCGTGTCAACCCACAATCAGTGTATTTTGGAATAAAAAGAAAAGAATTGTTACTTTTTAAGGGATCGGATCAACAATTCATGGCCTTTGAGCGAAAGACCGAGTTGGTCGGAGGCATATTCTTTGAATTCGTTGAGGATGCCAAGGCACTCTTCTTTGGTAAAAGCAACCCGTTTGACGTCTTCGGGTCCCACCATGAACAAATAGCGGATGATTTTGAGGTAACGGGCATCCGTGGGATGCATGGTTTCTGCATCAAGGTCGTTTTTACACACAAACCCACCATCGGGGTAGCTGACCGCGACGATATCTTTGGTGGAATCGCAGAAAACGCAGTGTCCGACTTCAAGACCGTAGCCTGCCGCTTTCAAAACTTGGGCAAAGAAAACGATGACCGTGGTTAAAAGATCAAAACCGGACTCAATGGCCTCCAGAGCATTCTTGAAATAAGGATAAATGGAGGCGGCTTCATCTTCGCCCACGCCATGAAGCGTTAATTCGCCTAAAACTGAAAGCGCCGCCAAGCGGTCCAAACTTTTGAATGACTCATCGTAACTTTTGATGAGGGTTCCGTTTTTCAGAGACAAACCTGTTCCTTTTCCTTCGGAAAACTCAAATCGTGAGAAGGCATATTGAGTTAAACTCGCGGCATTCTTGTTTTCAATCGATAAGACACCGCGCGCCATAAAAGAAAGGACGCCAGTCGAGGTCAAAACATTGACCATGGCGTCTTTTTCTTTAAACGGAGTTACACGTAGCACGATGCCTTCAAATTCCATTTATTCTTCTTCCTTGTATCCAAAGAGCTTGAGGTGATGGGCGGAATCGCGCCAACCTTCCTCGACGCTCACATACAGATTGAGATTGACTTTGACACCGAGCAATTCTTCGATGTCTTCACGGGCTTTGATGCCAATGCTTTTGATTTTCTTACCACCCTTGCCGATCATGATGCCCTTTTGGGAATCCTTTTCGACGATGATGGTGGCATAAATATCGGTTTTTTCTTTCTTGGGTGTGATTTTTTCAATCGAGATGGCCACCGAGTGTGGCACTTCTTCTTGCGTCAGGAGCATCACTTTTTCACGGATGATCTCGGCAATGATGAACGACTCGGGGTGATCGCAGTAGACACCGTCGGGGAAGTATTTAGGTCCTTCGGGTAAAAGATTGAGCAGTTTCTTTAAGAGAACATCGACGTTGATCGCATCCGCGGCCACGGTTTCCGCAAAATCGGCATTGGGGAAGAGGCTTTGGTATTTTTCTTTGATTTGGGCCAACTTTTCGGTGGTCGTGAGGTCGATTTTGTTCAAAACGACGATGAGTTTACCATCTGGATGGACGCGGTCGACTAAGAATTGATCGCCTTCGCCAAACGGTAACGAGCTATCCACGACCAAGAGCGTGCAGTCCACATTGCTGACCGAGGAAAACGCCACTTTGTTCATGTATTCGCCCAAGCGGTAATGGGGTTTATGGATCCCGGGCGTGTCAACGAACACGATTTGCGCATCCGGAGCGTTATAGATTCCTTGGATGTTCGTCCGCGTCGTTTGCGGTTTGGGTGTGATAATCGAAATTTTACGGCCGACGAGGACGTTGAGAAGCGTTGATTTTCCGACATTGGGACGGCCGATGATGGCGACGAAACCGGACTTCATCATTACATGTCGCTTTCTTCGAAAGCGTAAGGCAAAAGTTCGGAGACTTTGCTTTCTTTGGCGACGCCTTTGAGATTGCCCATGATGACGGGAACGTCTTTATTGAGAAGCTCGGACATCACTTGGCGGCACGCACCGCACGGAGACACCGGACGGGGTGCATCGGCGACAACGGCCAAAGCGACGAAGTCTTCTTTCTTCTTGCCGGCGAGAATAGCGGAGTAAATGGCGGTCCGCTCGGCGCACATGCACAGCGGGAACGAGGCGTTTTCGATGTTAGCGCCGTGGAACACGGTTCCATCTTTGCACACAAGGGCGGCTCCCACCGCAAAGTGCGAATAGGGCGAAACGGATAATAAGCGGGCTTTCTTGGCTTCTTCAAGCAATTCTTTATGATTCATCATGCATTCTCCTTTTTTCCTAAAATCGTATCTTGCAGGCCGAACATCACGGCTTCCTCTTCAGGAGTCCCGTGGTCGTAGCCTAACAAGTGTAGCAAACCGTGAACAAAGAGGAAAGTAATTTCTCTTTTCTCGCTGTGGCCATACTCTTTGGCTTGGGCCAAGGCACGGTCGATCGAGATGATGATGACACCTAGGTCATGCACCGGTCCGCCTTTGATGGCGACTTCGCCCTCCACTTCGTCATCGAAGGCAAAGCTGATGACGTCGGTCGGACGGTCGACGTGGCGATACTCGCGATTGATCTGATGGATGCGTTCATCGTTCACGAAGTCGACTTCGAGGGCTACGCGGGTACTTTTTTTGAGCTGTTTGAAAGTTTTTCGGGCCAATTCATCAAAGATGGGCTCGTAAACGTTATAGGCAGCGTCACAATCGTTTTGGAAGACCAATTCCACGTTCGTTTCCTCTTGCGTGCCTCTATTCTATCATATTAAGGAAAAAAGGGGATTTGTTTCATTTCAGCCCATGATATCGGTTCATCAGCAAGCGTACTTTGTCCTGCTTTTTGGAAAAATCCATCATCGACCGGATGTTCTCCGAAAGGAACGCCAACGCCATAAAGTGGAAGACCAGATAGTTGAGCGACACATTGCCTGTCAATCCCATCGAAATCAGGACACCCGCCAACAAAGCGAACCAAAAGAGGTATTTCCGAATCTCGTCTTCCATCGCATAGCGATATGTTTGGTTATTAAGCGTACGGAGTTCTTCCCCCACATCGATTTCCAACCGGTTGTGAGTCATGCCTTCGATCAGCCCATCTTCCTGCTCGGCAATCTTTCGGGCCCGTTTGTCTTGCCTGGGTTTCCAATAAAGGCGTTCCACCACCAAAACGGCGACGACAAAGGCGACCAAAATGAGATTATTCCACCCGTTGAGCCCCAAGATGGCGATAAACGCAATCACCGTCATCAAATGGGTGATGAAACTCAAAGGCGTGACAATCAACGCGGATTTGAGCTCGTAAAGGAAATGGAGATTGGAACGGATATCCTTATTGACGATTTTCATTTTCGGGATGACATAATTCTTATCAAGGTAGACCATCGCTTTGAGTAACGCTCCTTTATAAAGGAGTTCCAGCACGATGTAGGCGGCAAATAAGCTGATGGGAAGGGCAAAATGAGAACCTGAGTTCACCGATGCCAAACCGGACAAAAGGGCCAGCGCGCTAAGCGTTTGCCAGCCATAAAGGGCGAGCCGTGTTTTGACGGGAAGTTCCAATGCATTTTTGATTTTCTTTTCGGGTTTAACCCAATCCGTCACAATCAAGAATTGGCCGGTAAACATCTCCAAGAACTCGGTCTTACTCATCGCGTAGACGCCCTGTGCGGGATCGCG
>CAZKHP010000040.1:0-7607 GCA_964552695.1 uncultured Staphylococcaceae bacterium
GTATAAATTTTGTCTCGGTGACCCCTTAAAAATTTTATTGGGTAATATATAATGATTGGGCAACTCTTAGAGTAGAGTGCCCTGAGGTATGTATGGAATGGCTTAATGAGGTTTGGAACGGCTTAATCGGAAACGCGACGGCAATTGAATTAGTTTTTATCTTTTTTGCAAAAATCATTGAAGTGTCGATTGGTACTTTACGTTCAATTCTTATGAATAAAGGATACCGGAAACCCGCGGTCATTCTTTCTTTAGTCGAAATCTTTCTCTGGGTCTTCGTTGCCAGCCGTGTCATTACCGGTGTTGCCGAGTCCCCCATTAAAGGCGTTGCCTACTGCTTAGGCTTTACCACAGGCATCTTCCTCGGTTCCTTGTTAGAGTCCAAGATTGCTTTCGGTAAAGTTCTCATCCAAGTCATCACCTCAAGCGAAAAAGGGCCGCAAATCGCCACTACTTTACGTGCAAAAGGCTGCGGTGTCACCATTGTTGACGCCCAAGGAAAGTCCGAAGCTCGCAAGATTCTCATGATTTATACCAATCGCCGCGGAAGCGAAGCATTGATTAAAGATATCCAACTTGCGGACGCCAATGCCATGATCGTCAATAACGAAATCGGAAGCCTTATCGGCGGTCACATCTCTCCTTTAAAATCCTTGCTTAAGTAGTCTCGGGTAGCAAACCCTTGTGTTTTTTTGAAAGATGCTATAATTGACTTGATTGAGGAGGACTCGCCTATGAATATCCTTCTTTTGCTGACTCCCAAACGTGAGGTGGCCTTCATCTATGATGATTTTTCCTTGCGACAAGCGCTGGAAAAAATGGAATTCCACCGCTACTCTTCCATTCCCATTTTGAATCACCAAGGCGGATATATCGGTACCCTGACCGAAGGCGACATTCTTTGGTTTTTGAAGAACAACGAACAATTAAACCTTAAGAAAGCCCAAGAAACTCCTGTTGCCCGCATTCCCCGCCTTCGGGATAACTTCGCCGTTAAAATCACCACAAGTTTCGATGATCTGGTGGCAAAATCCATCAATCAAAACTTCATACCTGTTCTCGATGATCAAGAACTCTTCATTGGTATTGTGACACGGAAGGATATAATCCTTCACATGCACAAGCAAATGATCAAATATCCGCTTTAACGAAGTTGCCTAAGGCAACTTTTTTTATGGAGGTTTCTATGGATACATTGACTGCGATTCTTTCAAGACGAAGCATTAGAAAATTTACGGAGGAGCCCATTTCCGAAGAGCATCTCACGATGCTTTTAAAGGCAGGAATGGCTGCCCCTTCCGCTTGCAATCACAGGCCGATTCATATTTATGTTATTCGTAACAAAAAGACATTGGTCGCCTTGAGCCATAGCAACATCTTTTCGCGCATGCTGGCACATACTCCTTTGTGTTTAGCCATCGTGGCAGATAAAAAACTGGAACCCTTCAAGGATTTTCGGATTAATGATGGGAGTGCCGTCATCGAAAATATTCTTTTGGCCGCTCACGATCTTGGATTAGGAGCGGTTTGGTTAGGCACCATCCAACAACAACCTTGGTATGCAGTCATCAAAAAGCAGCTCAACCTGTCAACGAGTATGGTTCCGATTGGACTCATCGCCATCGGACACCCGAACGAAACGAAAACAAACGAAATCCGGTACGACGAAAAGAAGATTCATTTTGATATTCAATAAGATTTTATTTCACGGGTTTGATAAAGAATTTGCCGTAAACTTGCGATGAATGGCTGACGTTGATAAAAGCTTCAGGGTCGACTACACGAACCAATTTGACCAGCTTTTTGACTTCAAAGCTGGAGACGACGATATAGATGATGATCCGGTCTTCGTTCGAGAATCCGCCCTTGGCGGGGACAACCGTGCAACTGTGCGGGAAATTGGCCAAAATAATTTTGGGCAGAGTTTGTTTGGATGTAATGATCTGAAGCTCTGCTTTTTTGTTTCTCGTATTGAGCGCATCCACCACCATCGCCGCCGTGAAGAAGTAAACAATGGTGTACAACGTAATGGTCAAAACGGTCCAACCGGAACCGGTATCAAGTATATAGGATAAGAGCGTAAACATCGCGACGATGAAGGCATTAAAAGCGATGGAATATTTACCAACGGATGTGGATTTGTGGTAGGCAAAATAATAACTGATGACATCAAAACCTCCGGCACTGGTTTCAAACTTGAAAGCTATGGCGCTGGAAAGACCCGTGCATATCCCGGCGAACAATGCCCGTCCGAGGTTGTCGGTGAGAATTTCATCAATCGTAATTGAAGGCAAGAACTTAATAAAAATCGATACGAAAATGACGTTCAAGAAAGAGAAAATGGCAAACCGTTTGCCAACGCCTTTGTAACCGATGATAAAGATCGGAATATTGAGCACAAAATAGATGATGGATTGAAGGGTATAGACAGTATCGGGGCTCCAATTATTCCCCCCAATTATGATTTTAAATAAGAGGATTAAATTTTGGGCAAGTCCGCTGACACCTCCGGTGACAAACGAAATCACAGGCGTCGTGCCATCAGAAAAAAACATCGGTGCCAAGAATGCTTTGAAGCCGAAAGCGTAAATAAATGCAGAAAATATGCAAACGAGCGTCGCGATTCCGTAATCCAAAGCCAGTCGTGCGCCTTTGTGATCAAACATGTAATCGGTATATTTCTTTTTCAATTTTTCGGTTTTAAACAAAGTGATCACCTTCTTACGAACGTATTTTAAGTAAATATAGTGGTAAATACAATAATCTTTTGCTTGCATACGTATGGTTTTTGAGGTTAAACTTTCTACCAGGGACAAAAAGTAACTTTGTATTGAAATCAAGGTTTCTAAATGATAATATTATCGTGCTATATGTATATATAGGAGGAGTTCTCAATGAAAAATGTTTTAGCCGGAATCGGTGCCATATTCGTGAAAATCTGGTCTTGGATCAAGGAGACCGCCTGGATTCAACCCTTATTGATCGTAGGCATCATCTTCGGAGTCATATTTTCGATCCCGTCTGTGACTGGTTGGATTCAAGGTTTAGCGGACAGTGCGACGAGCGCCGAAACGTATTACAAAAAATTCGATAAGTCCTTAAAAGGCGACGAAGACAGCGAAGTTCAAAAAATCGTTAACGCCATGGTGAATGACGAAGATACCTACGGAGACAAATTCTTCTTGATGATCGTTCAAGAAGGTTGCTCCGGATGCGAAGAAGCTCAACCTGCGGTTAAACTTCTGAAAGAAAAAACCAGCCGTTTCTACGATACTGATACCTATGGTGACTTCAAGTTCTATACCGTCTTTACCGATCAAACTCTGAACGATAATGAATGGGATGACAAAGATGGCAAATACGCCACTCCTTGGGAAGCCTTCATCGATCGTAACGACGAATTCCTTGTCAAAGCCGCGGACGTCGCTGCCAACTCCTACTACAAGTATTGGGGCAACATCGAAGATTCTGCGATCGAAGGCTTGGAAGATGGCTCTAACATGACCACTCCGACACTCTTCCTTTACGACAACACTGCGAGCAACTCCAGTGGCGTCACCGGAATTAGTGAAGTCATGTTCGGTGTCACCGGCGATACGTCCTATGACAAAGCCGAACTTTTAGCTCACTGCTGGACGCACACTGAGGAATTCTCGGCTGCTGGCGCTAAGTAAATAAATGAACCGCTCTTTGAGCGGTTTTTTTATGCCTACTTTTCATTTCTTGCTATAATAAAAAAGGAGATGATCAAGATTATGGGATACATTAAATGGGACCGCTTTTCCGATATCGATGCATTCACGACCACAAGGCAAGGAGGCAGCAGCCTTCCGCCTTTCGATACATTCAATCTCGCTTACCATGTGGGCGATAATCACGAAGACGTTTTCAAAAACCGGCAAATCGTTTATAAGGATAATAAGATTAAGCCTTTGCATCTTGTCTGTGCCTATCAAAGCCACGGCACAACGATTGCCAAAGTTTCGGCGAAACATTATGGAAGCGGCGAAACTTCCTATGAAACAGGAATTCCCGCCGATGCCCTTTATACCGAAGAAAAAGATATCGCCTTGGGTATTTTCCATGCCGACTGTGTCCCCGTGTTCCTGTACGCCAAAAAAGAGGGAATTATCGGAATCGTACACGCCGGACAAGCGGGGACGCTTAAAGGCGTGACTGCCATTGCCATTCAACATCTCATCGATTTTGAGGGTGTCGATCCCAAAGACATCTTCGCTCACTTAGGACCTTCCTTGACTTTTTCCCACAACGTCATTGACGAAGAAATGAAAAAGAAAATCATCGCTATGGGTCCGGATTATATCTTTGGTCTAAAAGAAACCAACGGGCAAACTTTCTTAGATGTTCCTTTGTTGAACTTTCTGCAACTTCGAGACAAAGGCGTTCCATCGGCAAACATCACGATTTCCGATTATTGCACATTCGAAAATAAAGACCTCTTCTTCTCTTATCGGCGTAACAACCTCACGGGAAGACAAATGTCCGTAATCAAATTTAAATAAAAAGCCCTGTTGGGCTTTTTTACTTGCGTTTATTGAGGTAGGCAGCGACATTGGGAGGCACTAATTTCGAAACATCGACCCCGTTCTCGCTGAGTTCTTTAACCGTCGAGGATGAGATGAAGGTCGATTCCGCCCGGCTCATGAAGAAGACCGTATCGATCGATCCGTCGATGAATTCGTTTCCTGCGGAAAGCGTGAATTCATATTCAAAGTCACTGACGGCGCGAAGGCCACGGACCAAGGCGATTGCGCCTTTTTGTTTGGCGTAGTTGACCGAAAGACCATAGTTCACATCGACGCTGACATGAGGAATGCCTTCAACCGCGCCACGGATCAAGTCAAGTCGTTCATCCGGGGTAAAGGTGCACTTTTTGCCGGGATTTACAGCCAATAAGACAATCACGTGGTCGAAGATATTCAATGCACGTCGAATAATCTCAAGGTGGCCATTGGTAATGGGGTCAAAGCTTCCTGGATAAACTGCGATTTTCATAATTACCTCCAAAGTATGGTGACGTCTGTTATTCCATAGTGATAGTTTTTGATTTTCCTAAAGGCATAGAATTCGGGAAGGATCGGCTTTTGGTTTTCTAAAACAATTATACCATTTGTCGCGAGAAGGCCGTCGTTAATCAATCGTTGAATCAGAAGATCAAACACGTCATCGGCATAGGGCGGATCCAAAAAAACGATGTCAAAAACAATTTTCTGAGTGACAAACAAATCCAAAGCCTTCTGAGCATCCATGGCGAAAACTTCGGAGGATTCGATTTTCAATGAAGTAAGATTCTTTTTAATACACGAAATGGCAGAGGCATCACGGTCCACAAAGAACGCCTTAAGAGCACCTCTAGAAATGGCTTCGATTCCCATAGCTCCGCTTCCAGCAAATAAATCCAGGACGGTTTTGCCATAGATATCCGGTGAAATCGCGTTAAAAATGCCTTGCCTAACCATATCTTTGGTCGGACGGGTTTTACTGTTCAAGGGAAAGTCGATGTTTCGATGACGATAGATGCCCCCGATGATTCGCATGCTATTTTTTATCTCCACATTGATGTTCGTTGAAAGGAGCAAAAAGCGAATTTTGAAGCACATCATACATTTTTCGGACTTCTTGATAGCAGCCCAAGTAGTCGCGAACCAACGGATGTTCATCCAAAGCTTTTTTCTTAAGGTACAAGTCTTTTTGACCTTTTTGAACTTCCAAAGACGTTTCTGAGTATATTTTCAAAAGATCGTTGTAGTTTGTTTGCGCTCGATCAAAGGCATAAGCCAAACGCCCCACCTCGTCATCTTCTTCCATTGTTTTTTCCGCCTTTTTCAAAGCGAGCACGCGGGGGTCTTTTTCAATAGCGTCCGCAAGAGAAAACGCGAGCATTGTGGTGTCTTTTTCGGTCATGTTTTTCCCTCCTTGATAATCATATCAAATTTTCAGGGGGGATAGAATGTGTACTTCTTTATTTAAAGAGAGCCTTATGATAAGATTTCGTTGAGGAAATTATGTTTACCATTGTTAAAGATACCGAAAAAAAACTTCGTGAAAAAAGCGTCCCTGTGGAGCTTCCTTTAAGTTCAAGCGATAAAAAGACGTTGCTTAACATGGTCGAGTACCTAAAAAACAGTCAAGATCCCGAGTTTGTCGAGAAACACCATATCCGTGAGGGCGTGGGTTTAGCGGCTCCCCAAATCGGCTTAAATAAACGCATGCTCGCCGTCTATTTTAAAAAAGACGAAGAATTAATCATTCACGCCTTGGTCAATCCCAAAATTATTGCCCACAGCGTAAAAATGGCCTACTTGTCCACCGGCGAAGGATGCCTTTCCGTTGATGAAGAACATCCTGGATACGTCTATCGTCCCAACAAAGTTACCATCAAGGCGTTTGATGTGATTAAAAATGCTCCCGTCGAGATTGTCGCACGTGGTTTTGAAGCCATTGTTTTACAACATGAGATGGATCATTTGGATGGTATCCTTTTCTACGATCGAATTGACAAAACCAGTCCGATGAAACAAGACGAAAACGCCATATCCGTTTAAGCGTTTTCACATGTAGTACTTTGCTTTACTTTCGGCGTTTCAACCGTTATTATATAGTTGCCTTGAAATGTTTCATATAATTTTAATAAGTTATATAGACTATGTTAGGAGCTGATTTCTTATGGCAAATACTCTTTTGTCCTCGCCCGTGCAAGTTTTTGCGCTTGGAGGGCTCGGCGAGGTAGGCAAGAATACCTACTGCATCGAAAATGAAAAAACATTAATTATCATCGACGCCGGGGTTCGTTTTCCTGAAGAAGACCTTCCCGGTGTTGATTATGTCATACCCGATTATACGTATCTTCGAAACAATCGTGCAAAAATCAAAGCTTTGATTATTACGCACGGTCACGAAGACCACATCGGTGGCATTCCATTTCTCATTCAAACCGTGCATATCCCCGTTATTTATGCCCCGCGATTAGCGGCTGCCTTGATTAAACACAAACTTGAAGAAGGACGCATCAAAGAACAAGTCAAAATCATTGAATACAATTCCGAATCCATGATCAAGATTGATGATTTTACTGTTCAATTTTTCCATGTGACCCACTCCATTCCGGATGCTTTTGGCGTTTGCGTGGATACCCCCGAAGGACGTATCGTCACGACCGGTGACTTTAAGATTGACTTGACGCCAATCGGACCCGATATTGATTTGGGTAAAATGGCCCGCCTTGGTACCGAAGGCATTGACTTGCTGCTCAGTGATTCCACCAACGCCGAAATCGAAGGCTATACCCCCAGCGAACGCAACGTCGTCAGTTCGATTAACGAAATTTTCTCGAAGGCAACTGGCCGTTTGATTATTTCAACTTTCAGTAGCAACATTTCGCGTATTCAACAAATCGTTGAAGCTGCCGTAAATCACAAGAAAAAGATAGTAATCATCGGACGTTCCATGGAGAACGCGGTTTCAACTTCCCGTGAGTTCGGTTATATCCATATACCGGATGCCAACTTAGTCGATATCGAGGATATCCGAACCTTAAAAGCGGAAGAAACTGTCATTCTTTGCACCGGTTCGCAAGGCGAACCTAT
>CAZKHP010000041.1:0-7558 GCA_964552695.1 uncultured Staphylococcaceae bacterium
AATCCTCTCCTTTCCGGAAAAAATGGGCGTCAAAGTCGCCCATCTTCCTAGCGGTACCGACACATTTTCCATGCTGATTGAATCAAAGTATTTACCGGAAGATAAACTGAACCAATTGATTGCCCAAATCCGGAAGGGCATCAAACCGAATCTCATCGAAGTCAGTAAAAACATAGCCCTTATTTCCGTTGTCGGTCGTCACTTGATGACGGACAACCTTAACATGTTGCGTTTATTCTCCGCATTAATCAAAGACAATATCACTATTAAAACCATCGATTACGGCAGCAGTGGCGTCAACATTGTGATCGGTGTTAACGGAGAAGATTATAACTACGCAATCCAAGCGATTTATACGGAATTTTATTTAAAGGAGGACGACGAATGAAAACCATCAAATTAGCCATTGTCGGGGCCACCGGTCTCGTTGGCCGTAAGTTTATTGAAGTGCTTGAGGAACGGAAAATTCCGGTCAGTGAAATCTATATGTACGCTTCGAGCAAAAGTGAAGGAAAAACCCTGCAATTCAACGGTAAAAATGTTCCGGTGCTGGTTTTAACCGAGCAAGAAGTCCGGCAACATCCAGTCGATTTTGCCCTCTTTAGCGCGGGGAGTGATGTGTCACATGATTTTTCCCCGATCTTTGCTTCGATGCATGCGGTGGTCATTGATAACTCGAGTGCCTTTCGGATGGATCCGGAAGTTCCTTTGGTTGTTCCCGAAGTCAATCCCGAAGATGCATTCAAGCATCATTACATCATTGCCAACCCAAATTGTTCCACAATTCAAGCGGTGGTTGCCATTCACCCTCTTGAGCAAAAGTTTGGTTTGAAACGGGTGGTTGTCTCAACCTATCAAGCAGTCAGCGGAGCCGGAACTAAAGGCATCGCCGATTTGGTGAATCACGCCAAAACAGGACAAACACAAAAATTCCCCTATGCGATCGAAAGTAATGTTCTTCCTCATATTGATGTTTTTCTCCCCAATGGAAACACCAAAGAAGAGGAAAAAATCATTAACGAAATGCGGAAAATCATGCATCTTCCGAAACTTCGTATTTCTAGTACCGCGGTCCGGGTTCCCGTGCTCAATTGTCACAGCGAAAGCATTAACCTCGAATTCTTCAAACCGTTTCATTTGCCGGATGTTTTTTCCATTCTTGAAAAAGCCCCGGGCGTGGTTGTTTATGACGATGTTAAAAATCTGAAGTATCCGATGCCGATTGTTGTGGACGATCATGATGAAGTTTATGTCGGTCGAATCCGCTTGGATGAATCTGTCGATAACGGACTCAATATCTTCGTGGTGGGCGACAACATCCGTAAAGGCGCCGCGACTAATGCGGTGCAAATCCTGCAGCTTTTCTTATAAGAAACGAATATTGCCATTAAAAAAGGACCACTTGGTCCTTTCTTTTAAGCTTATTTTAAACGGCTCGATAGCCCGTCCAGTTCTTCATACAATTCGTGTGGGATTTTTGGCCCGAGTTTTTCATAGTATTGACGAATGTCTTTGGCTTCTTGCGTCCATACATCTGAATGAACATCGGTGAGTGTTTTTAGAGCACCTTTTTCCAGAACTAATCCATCGGTATCCAAATCTTTGAGGTAGGGCATATAACCAATCGGGGTCTTTTTGGCTTGGACATTTCCTTCGCAACGTTCAAATATCCATTTTAAAACGCGCGAATTTTCACCGAACCCCGGCCATAAGAAATGGCCTTGGTCATCTTTTCTAAACCAGTTGACGTAAAAGATGCGGGGAAGTTTTTCGGGAGAGGTTTTCTTGCCCATATCCAGCCAGTGTTTCAAATAATCACCGACATGGTAACCGATAAAGGGGAGCATTGCGAACGGGTCACGTCGGACTTGGCCGATATTGTTACTAATACTCGCCGCGGTAATTTCTGAACCAACCGTGGAGCCCATGAATACGCCGTGTGCCCAAGAGAAACTTTCATGCACTAGGGGAATCGTGGTCGGACGGCGGCCACCGACAAGTATCGCCGAAATCGGAACTCCTTCAGGATTTTCCCATTCCTTGGCTAAAACCGGGCATTGCTTGGTAGAAACGGTAAACCGCGAGTTAGGATGAGCCGCGGGAGTTGAGGATTGAGGAGTCCAGGATTGCCCTTGCCAATCCGTAAGATGTGCGGGAATAGGGCCATCAATGCCTTCCCACCAAACATCCAAGTCGTCGGTTAAAGCAACGTTCGTAAAAAGCGTGTTTTTGCTTATGGCATGCATCGCGTTCGGGTTGGATTGGAAGGAAGTTCCTTTGGCCACTCCGAAGAATCCGTATTCCGGATTGATTGCGTACAGCCTGCCATCTTTTCCAAGACGGATCCAAGCGATATCATCGCCAAGGGTTTCGACCGTCCATCCGGGAAGCGTCGGGACCAGCATTGCCAAATTGGTTTTTCCGCAGGCGCTTGGAAAAGCACCAAGGATATACCGGGATTTTCCGTTTGGATTGGTTAGTTTTAGTATCAACATATGTTCAGCCATCCAACCTTCGTCGCGGGCGAGAACCGAGGCAATTCGAAGAGCTAAACATTTCTTGCCAAGTAAAGCGTTTCCGCCATATCCCGATCCAAAGGACCAAATCATCCGTTCTTCGGGAAAGTGAACGATGTACTTTTTTTCAATCGGGGCGCATGGCCAAGGTAAATCTTTTTGTCCTTTTTCCAAAGGATAACCGACGGAGTGCAAGCACGGAACGAACTCGCCTCCTTTTTCAAGTGCCTTAAGAACGTGGCTTCCCATCCGTGTCATCAGACGCATATTCACTACGACATAAAGGCTATCGGTTAATTGAATGCCGATTTTGGAAACGGGAGCGCCCAAGGGGCCCATCATAAAGGGAATCACATACATCGTTCGGCCTTTCATGGAGCCGCGGAACGATGCTTTTAAAGTCTTCTTGATTTCGTCGGGATCGACCCAGTTGTTGGTAGGACCGGCATCATCTGGATTTTGGCACGCGATGAAGGTCCGATTTTCCGTTCTGGCCACATCGCTTGGGTCACTGAAGAAGGCATACGAGCCCGGACGTTTGATTGGATTTAAGGGTTTGGCTTTTCCTTCCGAAACCATCAGCTGGAGAAAAGCTTGATACTCTTCTTCCGAACCGGTGCACCAAACGACTTTATCGGGTGTGCACAGAAGGCGCATTTCTTCAATCCAAGCAGTTAACGTATGAAAGGTGTACATCGTTTTTCCTCTTTTTCTTAATATATTTTTGCTTTTTCTTTGCCGCGCAAGACGTTGAGCACGCCCCAATTGAGAGCGGGCAATTCTTCTTCGCCGGGATAAATAAAGACAGGCGCGATCCAACCGACGCGGTCGACCACGTCATCGGTAAATTGTTTGTTGTGGCAAATGCCGCCCGTCATTAAAATGGCATCCACCTTTCCTTTGGTGACAGGAGTTAATGAGCCAATTTCTTTGGCCACTTGGTAAACAAAGGCATCGTAGCAGAGTTTGGCTTTCGCTTCGCCATCATTCACGCGTTTCATGATTTCTTGCATATCGGTTGTGCCTAAATAAGCAAAAAAGCCACCTTCGCCCCGAAGCATCCGACGCACTTGTTCGCGGGTGTATTTGCCACTGAAACAAAGATCCGTCAGCTGCATCACGGGAAGCGAGCCGGTGCGTTCGGGTCCAAAGGGTCCTTCACCGGTTGCGTCGTTGGTGTCGACGATGACACCGTGGTCGTGCATGGCAATCGAAATTCCGCCACCAAGGTGGCACACAATCAAATTGACTTTCTTATAGTCGATTTTTTGTTCGTGACAGTGCTTTTTTGCAATGGCTTTGTGGTTGAGCGCGTGGCACCGTAATTTCCGTTCGATTTCAGGTAATCCGGAAAGCGTAGCAATCGCAGGCGCTTCAAACGTTGAGGGTGGGTCGGTAATGTAGGCTTTTTTTCCGTATTCTTGGCGTAACGCATCGCCGATCAGGGGACCGAGATTGCTGGGATGATCGATGGGGGAGTGAAGCGAATCATAAAGAATATTGTCATCGACTAAGTAGGTTCCGCTGGGAATCGGCTTAAGAATTCCGCCACGACATGAAAACGCAGAAAATACGGAGGGGTCAATCCCATCCTTTTTGAGGGCGGATATGATGAGGTTTTTACGGTATTCGGCTTCTTGGGCCATCGTCGGATAGGTTTTTAGTTCCTCGGCAGTATGTTTGATTTTGTATTCTTTGATCATCGTCTCGTCTTCAAAGACGCCGACTTTGGTGGAGGTGCTTCCGGGATTGATGACTAAGATTTTAAACATGCGGTTACTCCTTTTCGGTTAACAGACGCGCTAAATAGATTGAACCCAGCTTTTCTTCTTCACCGTCACTGCGGGAAACCACAATGACCGGGATTTTCGCTCCGAGGACCAGACCGAAGTTGACGAAGTCGGCCAAGTAGGTGAGCGATTTGACTAAGACGTTTCCGACTTCGATACAGGGACATAAGAGAATTTCGGCTTGTCCCGCCAACGGGTCTTTAACGCCTTTTTTTGTGGCGCTTTCTTTGGACACGGCGACATCGAATTGCATAGGACCGGAGACACGGCAACCTTGAATTTCACCGGCGACATTCATGAGACGGAGGCTTTCCGCGTCCATCGTCGCAGGCATTTTTTCATAGGGTTTTTCTTTGGCGGTCAAAGGCACGGCGACGGGATTGGAAAGTCCCATAGCGTGCGCTAATTCAACGGTATTGTGAAGAATCGTTTTCTTTTGTTCCAAGGTGGGAGCAATGACCATGCCACCGTCGGAAACCAAATAGAAACGATCGTCTTTCTCACGGTAAAGGAGCATCGCATGAGAAAGCAGACTCTCTTTCTTGAGGTCGTATTCTTTTTTGAGCAAAGGCTTTAGAAAGATGGAGGTATCGAGAAGGCCTTTCATCAAAGCGTGGGCTTTCTTTTCAAACGCCAAGCGCGCGACCTGGTCCGCGGCTTCTTCCATGCTGGGGCAATGGATGACTTCAAATGCGTTATTGGGAAGCTTGGCTTCTTTGGCTTTCTCTCGAATGGTGGTTTCATCGCCACATAAGAGGGCTTTGGAGATGATGCCTCGATGGAGAGCTTCTTTGACGGTCAAAAGACTCTCAATGTCGTGAGGATACGCGACGGCCAACGTAAAACCAGCTCGATGGTCCTTCAAAGGGAAGCGTTGATAGAGATTCATGATGGGTGTTCCTGCCTTATCTCTTTCATCATAGCGAATCCATCGGCAAAAATAAAACGACTTTCATTCGGGTGAGTGACATCCCTTGGTTTTTTGTTATACTTGTTATGAAGTCAGCTCTAAGTTGCTCTCAGGCTAGTCGGGTGACGCTGCGGCGCTGAGGCAAGAAAGCCATGAACAGCATAACAAAACTCTTATCGTTCAACGATGCTCCCAAATAATTTTCCTTCGAAAAGTATTTTCGTTTGCCAAAAAAATAAAAGAGGAATAAACAATGATTGACATCTTGAAGATCGGTAAAGACGCACGGGAATCCAAGAAACTCTACGCCGATACCATTGACGCTTCCATCGGTATGTTCTATGACGACCAACATAATGTCGGAGGCTTCCCATCCGTGTTTCGCGTGTTGAAGTCGTTCTCCCCCGAACAAATGCTTCCCTACAATTCGGTGGACGGCGGAAAAGAATTCCAACAAAAAGTCTCAAGTTGGCTCTTTGGACCTTATGAACAAAACATTAAAGAGGCGTTGCATCCGTATGTGTGCGCCACACCCGGCGGAAGCGGGGCGGTCTCCTCGACCTTCGTTATGTACGGTTCTCACGACGAAGCCCTCTTGGTGCCGGATATCCGTTGGCAATACGACCGTTTTGCCAAACCGCGTTTCATTCCTTTGGAAGCCTATGCGATGTTTGACGGAAAACATTTCAATCTTCACGATTTCGAAAAGAAAATCGAAACTTTGTGTCAAAAACAAAAACGCCTCATTGTCGTGATCAATGATCCGTGCCACAACCCCACGGGTTATACGCTTTCAATCGACGAATGGGAAAAAATCATTGCCATTCTCAATCACTTCTCAAACCGCGAGATTGTATTCCTCTACGATGTCGCGTATATCGACTACTCGCTTGAAAAAGATTCGCGCTTGAAATTGAGTTATTTGCCCAAACTCGGAAAACACGTTTTGACTGTCGTCGCTTTCAGCGGTTCGAAAACATTTGGCGCTTACGGTCTCCGTTTAGGCGCTGCTGTCGGTTTGAGCACAGACGAAAACAAAGTCAAAGAATTCCAACAAAAAATGTATGGCTATGCCTGCGGTACCTGGTCCTCGATTTCGACACCTTCCGTCGAATTGGTGAAGGCCATGATGAAAGACGAGAACCGATCCGAATTCCTTGTGGATTTGGCCAAAGCCCGAAAAACGATTTCCGAACGCGGGGCGATGTTCCATCAACAAGCCGCTGCGGCCGGGTTAGTAACCGCTCCTTATGTGAACGGTTTCTATTCGTTCGTTTACTGTACCAACCCGATTGACGCTTATGAAAAATTAGCCGCCCATCGTATCTTTGTGGTGCCGATGGATACCGGCATCCGCTTGGCTTTATGCGGATTGACCGTCAAAGAAATTGATGGTCTTGCTTTAAGAATGAAAACGCTGGCAAATCTTTAATATGGCCACGACGTTAGACTTCATCCGTTACGCTACCGAACAACTTGCTTCTTTTGAGCATGTCCGTTATCAAAAGATGTTCGGCGAATATATGATTTATGTGCACGAAAAACCGGTCTTGCTGGTGTGCGACAACTCCGTTTTCGTCAAGAAAATACCCGAAGTCGCCGAATTGATGAAAAACGCCGATTGCGGACTCCCGTATCCCGGTGCGAAAGAACATTATGTGCTCGACATTGACGATACCGATTTGGTACGCCAAGTCGTGACCGCCCTTGTCAAAGCCTTGCCTTCAAAGGCTCCAAAGAAGAAGTAACATGGAAATCGAAAAGCTGGAATCTTGGTACAACAAAAACCGTCGGGAACTTCCTTTTCGGCTTTTCAAAGATCCCTACCGTATCTGGGTCAGCGAAATTATGCTGCAACAAACCCAAGTCGATACGGTTTTACCGTATTATGACCGCTTTTTGAAAGTTTATCCAAGCGTGGTGGAACTCGCTCAAACTTCGGAAGAAACACTCCACAAAATGGTCGAGGGCCTCGGTTATTACCGGAGATTTGGCAACATGCTTTTAGCCGCTCGTGAAATCGTTGAGAAACATGGCGGGAAGTTTCCTAACACCTATGATGATATTCGTGCGTTACCCGGCATCGGAAAATATACCGCTGGAGCCATTTTATCGATCGCTTATAATCAACCTTACAGTGCTCTAGACGGCAATGTCATCCGCGTTTTATCCCGATATTTGGGCATCCAAGGCGATATGCGCCAAGAGAAAAATAGAAAACACTTGGATACAATCAACCAATCGCTGATTGAAAAAGCCCATCCCGAAATCTATACCCAGGCGGTTATGGAACTGGGTGCGTTGGTTTGTAAACCCACGAAACCGCTTTGCGCGGAATGCCC
>CAZKHP010000042.1:0-7351 GCA_964552695.1 uncultured Staphylococcaceae bacterium
TGACGATGTAATGAACATCGTTACGGCCGGTAGTGACAACGGCACCCGGTTTAAGTTGCGGAACGATCGTGGAAATTTCTTCTTTGACACCGGTTACGGGATTACGCACCATGGCAGTTGAATAGAGGGCGATAAAAGAACGGCCGCCTCGGGAAAGTTGGGCGCCTAAAACCGTATCGACTTGGCCGCCGGTTCCACTCCATTGACGCGAACCGATGGATTCGGAACAGCATTGACCCGTGACATCGACTTCCAAGGTCGCATTAATCGAAACTTGGTTGTCGTTTTGACCAATGACATAGGGATCATTGACATAACGGCCATCCAAAATCAGGATGCTCGGGTTGTTATCGACAAAGTCATAAAGAGCTTTGGGGCCGGCAACGAAACAGCACACCATTTTGCCGCGGTTGATGTTTTTGTATTTATTGGAAATCGCACCGGCATTCCACAGTTTCATGAAACCGCTGGTGAGCATTTCGGTATGGACGCCTAAGTCGCGTTTGTTGACAAGCGCATTGGCCACGGCGTTCGGAATTCCCCCGATACCGAGTTGGAGACAGTCGCCGTCTTTAATGTAAGAGGCGATGGTGTTACCGATTTGGATATCTTTCTCGGTCAGTTCTTGATCCGGGATTTCCGGAACAGGATAGTTGACGGGAATGACGTAGTTGACTTGCGAAATATGAAGTTCCATATCCCCGAAGGTTCGAGGAAAGTTGGGATTGAGTTCAAGGATAACAACGCCCGCTTCTTCAATCATGCGTTTTTCATAAACGTTGCTGACGGAAAGCGAGACAAAGCCATGTTTATCGGGGGGCGTAGCACAGCCGATGTAAATGTTGGGACGGACGTGATCCAGACGCGCAGTCGCGGCCAGATGCAGGTGGTTCGGGATAAAACTCGTGGTTCCGTTGGACCATCCTTTTCGGAGCGCTCCGGAAAGGAACCAGCTGTCGACGTTGAAACGTTTGGCAAACTCGGGTTTGACGAAGAAATCGGCATCCAGCATCGGTAAGCAGTTGGTGACACTGACATTTTTGACGCTTTCATCCAATTCATGAAGATGGCTTAAGATTTCACGCGCTTCGGCGCCCACCATCCCCGACACGATGATGTCGTTGGTTTTGATAAGACTTAAAGCTTGCTTGACGGTAATGACTTTTTCTTGGTAGTCCATAAGGGTTCTCCTTCATTCATTATAAGGTCGACAGTGTAACAATAGGGAGAGGGGATGAACCCTCCCCCTATCGGACGTGAACTACAGCGCCATGATTTGGCTTAAGGATTGAATCGGTTTGGCGGAGATGAAGTTCGGGGTGGCTAAGGTTTCATCGAAACGGAGCAAGGAGAGCGAGTCGACGCCCCAACGTTTGCCTTCGGTGAAGTCCACTTCGCCGCCGAGCGGGAAGTCGATGGCTGAAGATTCCATCGCGGCAATGTAGTTTTCCCAGTTGAGGGATTCGCCATTGGCTTCAACGCGGTATAAACCGGCGACGAATACTTTAGCGGCGACATAACCGGCAATGGCGTAGGAGTTACCGGCGTAGAGGGCAGCGGTCGTGCTGTCGATACCGGAGTAACCCATAATCGTGGTTGCAAAGGAAGTCAGTTCGGTTTGGGCAGTTTCCGAGAAGACGTCGACCCAAGCGTTGGCATAAACCTTACGGGTGGAAGTGACGGCGGCAGTCGGGACGGCCGTAGCGGAAGCGTTGACGTAGGAAGTTAACACGGGGACGCTGAGATCAAGTTCGGCCATTTTGTTGACCATGGCTTTGAACGGAACTTGGTTGGTGGCTAAAATCAACGCGCCAACACCGGCATCCTTCATGGCTTGGACGGCCGCAGTGTAGTCGCCACTGCCAACGGCAGAGACAACGGCAGTGCCCTTGCCCATCGTATTGACTTGGAGATCGATACCGGCTTTGATCGAGTTACCGGCATCATCGGCGGTGTAGATGACACCGAGTTTGTGGGTGGCATCAAGCGTACCGAATAAATCGGTGTTCTTGAACGCACGGGCGACAAGGATACGGCCTTCGGTCTTATAGATCGGTTGGACGGCCATGACGGGGTTGCCCGGGGTCTTTTGGAAGTAGAGTTGGTTGATACCGGTCGCGGCATAAACCATCGGGATTCCGACTTCTTGGATGTAGTCGACGGTCGCACCGACGGTCGGGGTGCCAAAGTGTCCGACAAGGGCGAAGACTTTATCGTCTTCGACGAGTTGTTCGGTGTTGGCGACACCGGTGGCGGCGACGAAGCCATCATCACGGTTGAGTAACGAGATCGTGCGGCCATCGATGCCACCCGCTTCGTTGACTTCTTCAAAAACAGCACGGATGCCGGCGTTGAACGGAGCGCCGACGACGGCCCACGCGCCACCTTCAGTGGCAGTGTTGCCGACGACGATTGTCGTATCGGTGACACCTTGGCCAACGGGTTCTTGTTCGACCGACGAGCTGTTATCGCCCGAGGATTCGGAAATTTCCGATGAACTTCCGGTGGAGCATCCAGAAACGACCATAACGGCAGCGACTAGAAGCGACATTGACAGTAAACGCTTTGTTTCCATATTTTTTACCTCCATATGTTTTCATTTTCCGCCGAGATAGGCGGAGATGAGCGTTTCATCTTTTAATAGGTCCTGACTTTGACCTTCGACACGAACCTTACCTAATTCCAAAACATAAGCGTAGTCGGCAATTTTAAGAGTTTGATAGGCATTTTGCTCGACAATGAGAATGGTCGTGCCTTCCTGACTGATTTGCTTAATGATCTCGAAGATATCGCGTACGATCAGAGGGGCTAATCCTAACGAGGGTTCATCGAGCAGAAGCAGTTTCGGGCTGGCCATCAAGGCTCTGCCGATGGCAAGCATTTGCTGTTCGCCTCCGGACAGTGTGGCCGCCGTTTGTTTCCGTCTCTCGAGTAGAACCGGGAAATAACGGTAGACACGTTCGAAATTCTCTTTCATGCGCTGTTTGGCCGATATTTTTGTGACAATGGTGTGGCCTTTGTCGTCGACGGTCGTGATTTTTTGGGCTTTGAGGGCATAGGCACCGACTTTGAGATTTTCTTCCACCGTCAAATCTTTGAAGATCTGACGTCCTTCCGGCGAGCAGATAATGCCCGATCCGGCAAGTTGGTGAATCATAAGCTTCTCGATGCTTTTACCTTCGTACATCACGACGCCCAAACTGGGTTTGACTAGGCCGGAGATGCACTTGATGATCGTGCTTTTACCGGCACCGTTGGCTCCCAACAGGGCAACGATTTGGCCTTTTTCGATGGTCATCGAAACCTTTTTAACAGCTTCGATGGGGCCGTAACGAATGACTAAGTCGCGGATTTCTAGAATCTTTTCCATCTTAATCTCCCCCTAAATACGCTTCTTTGACGAGCGCATTCTTTTGGATTTCGGCTGGGGTTCCGATTCCGAGCAGTTTCCCGAATGAGATGGCACATACCGTGGAGCAGATTCCCATGACCAATCCCATATCGTGTTCGACGAGAAAGATGGTGGTGTGGAAATCGTCACGGATCCGATGGATGGTTTTGGCCAAATCCTCGGTCTCGGCGTCATTTAACCCGGCGGCAGGTTCGTCCAGGATGATGAGTTCGGGGTCACTCATGAGGGTGCGCGCCAACTCAATCTTTTTCATGATTCCGTAGGGCAAACCATAAGGCGAAACATCCTTGTACATACTCAAACCTAGGTAGTTGAGAATATACTCCGCTTTCTGACGCATCTTGGTTTCTTCTTTTCTTAACTTCGGCAAATGGAGAAAATGAGCGAATAGACCAGACTTGAAATAGCGGGTGCCCACCACAAGCAAGTTATCGAGGACACTCAGTTCCCAAACCAACTCCACGTTTTGGAAAGTGCGCATAATCCCGTGTTTGATGACGTCATGAACCTTCACGTCGTTCAAGCGGACGGTCATTCCGTTTTGGCCACGGTAACGGACTTCACCCGAGGTCGGCTTGTAAAATTGGGTAATGCAGTTGAAGACCGTCGTTTTTCCGGCGCCATTGGGACCAATGAGGCCGAAAATTTCCCCCCTCTTGACGGAAAACGACAAATCATTGACCGCCACAAGACCGCCGAAGCGCATCGTCAGATGGTCGAGCGAAAGGATGACCTCTTCCGGCAGTGCGGTTGTCTCGTGTTTACCCACGAACTTATTAAGAAAATCGAATGACAGTTTAGCCATTGCGCTTAGCCCCCTTCTTGATCTTATGGGCCAAGATCTTGTATTTGATTTCGATAATCAATTGACTGATACCTCCGGGATAGAACATGACGACGAGAATCATCAGTGCGCCGTTAAGAAGCACGATGATGCCGGAGTTTTCGACGAAGAACGGAATGAATTTGAGGACGATATCGTTGAGACCGAAGATCATGAAGGCGCCTAAGATTAAACCCCAAATGTTCTTGGTTCCACCGATGACCACGACGGCAAGGATATTGAGCGAGTACGAGATACCCCATGAGGTGGGATAGGTCGTCCGCCAATAGATTTCATAAAGGAAACCGGCAATCATCGCAAACACGGTCGCGAGCACGAAGCCGAGCAACCGGTAACGAAGGACGCTGACACCCATCGTTTGGGCAGCCGATTCGCTGTTTTTCATGGCTAACATCGCGCGGCCGGTCGGGCTATGCGTGAGGTTGTGCGTAAGGATTAAGAGAATCACGAACACGGCCACGATGACCATGAACATATTCTCGCGGGTCAATTCAAAGAATTGGAAGCCGACGAGTTCAAGGTCAAAGAGGAACGGCAGAGGCGATACACGGAGACCATTGACGCCATTGGTGATGGTGTCGAGGTTCACGAACAGTTGAACAAGGATTTCCGACAAACAGAGCGTGATGATGGCGAGGTACATACCCTCGATACGCAAGGAGATGAAGCCCACCACGATACCGAGCACGATCGCGGTCAAAATGCAGATCAGGAGCACCACCAACGTCGGTAACGCGGTTTGGTTGAGCAAGTAACCGGTCATGTAGGTTCCCAAACCGACGAAGCCCGCCGTGCCTAACGAGGCTAATCCGGCAAAGCCGAGGAGAATGAAGAAACCTAAGGCGACGATGGTATTGATCATCAAGCCGCCGAAGCCCCGCATGAGCGAGACCGGAAGCATTTGCTTATTGCCCATGAGTTGCAAAACGACGAAGACCATGCCTAAGAGCAGGAATTGTGTATAATGCGAACCGAAGAACGCACCCACCGGCGATTTTTTGGTGGCCGAGGGAGCGACGAATGCTTTCTTAAAGAAGGACGCTGTGGCACCGGTCGCACGGGTTAATAAGGTTTTGAAACGATTGTTCTTTTCCATTTCTTACACCTTCTTAATGGTCTTCTTACCGAAGATCCCGAATGGCCGCACAAGCAGCACGACAAGAATGAGACCGTAGACGATGACATCTTTCCAAACGGAGTTGAAGTAACCGATAGTATTGCCGAAGAACGTAATGAGCACGGATCCGACGATCGGGCCGTAGAACGTTCCGAAACCGCCCAAAATGTTGGCTAAGAAGCCGTTGACTTGGACGTTGGTCATAAGACTTTGTTCGACGCTACCGATGGTACCGGCGTACAAAATTGCGGCGAGTCCGCCGATAAATCCGGCGAGCGACCAGCTGATTGCGGTAATCATGCGGGTGTTGACACCCATCATGCCGGCGACCTTTTCCGAGGAAGCCGTGGCGCGTACGCCTAAGCCCCATTTCGTGTATTTCAGGGCGATAAAAGCCGTGGTTAAAATGACGATAGCGAGGATGGTGGTCAATAAGGCGTGACCATTCAACGTATAGGACGCTCCGAATAGGGTAAAGTTAACAGATTTCGTGACGGGAATTAAATAGGGAATCATCACCGGATTGGTTCCGAAGATGACCGGAATTAAACCGGAGATAAACAGCACCAAACCCATCGTGATCATCTGTTTGCCGATGCCGGTCAAATGACGCGAGCGCCGGAAAATCTGGGTATCGATGAGGAAACCCAGAAGGAAGGACGCGACGGTTCCGATGGCCAAGCCCACGAACACGTTGACATGGTTCATCGTGAATAAATAGGCCACGATATACGCGCCGAAAACGGAGATTGTTCCTTGCGCGAAGTTCGTCGTCGTCGAAGTCCTGAAGATCAGGATGATGGCGAATGAGGAAAGCGAAAGGATCGACATGTACATCAAGCTGTTAAGAAGCGTCTGCAGCAGGATTTGGAACGTCACGTGTTTTTCCCCCACTTAATGACGTTTGCGGCCCAAACATAACCAATTCCGGCGGCCACCATGCTAAGCACGGTGCCTTCCTTGACTTGGCCGGTTTGAAGCGCAAGATGCAAGGACAGGATTTGGTCGATTTGACCGATATGTCCGTATTCTTCGAGATAGATCGATTGCCCTTCAGAAAGGTTGAGATCTTTGAGCATCGAGAGGTGCCCGGAGCGTTTCATGTGAAGAACGGCTAAGTAAGATAATTCACTCTTTTGGATATGGGCTTGTTCGAAGGCTTTGTCGATGCATTTGAACCAGTTAGGCATCGAGACGACATTGAGGCGGTCTTTCATTTTGATTGGATCCATCAATCGGAGCGACTTTTTGGAAGCTTCCAAGTTCGCACAGGTCAAGGGGTTAGCTTGTCCGCCGATTTCCACGCCCGCGGTCCGCGCGAGCGAACCATCGGAGATGACATAGGATCCAAGTAATAAGTTCTTGTGATAATTCTTCTTTAAAATGATGGCTCCTCCGCCTGCGCCGAGGTTGTACATCATCGACATATTCTTGTCGGTATAGTCGACGAAATCACCGTTACGATAGCCACCGACAACCATAATCATATGAATGTCGTCATCGGCCATCAGCATATCTTTGGCGATTTTCATCGCAGCCACGGTCGTGCAGCAACGGTTTTGCACGTCGATGCCCCACGCATTGGTGGCCCCGATGCGGTCTTGGATATAACACGCCGAGGTGGTTAAGGGGTATTCTTTCCATTCTTCGCCGACGCACAAGATAACATCGATGTCTTTGGGGTCGACGCCGGTATTCTTAAGGCAATCGATGGCCGCCAAAGCACCCATTTCTTGCGTTCCGTCATTGGGTCCGGGTAAGGGTTTTTGACGAATGCCCAGTTTCTCGATGACGGCGGCTTCGGACCACACCCCATGGGTTTCGTCCGATATCTGTTTGGCAGTCATTCGCGGAGTGGGAATGTAGATTCCCGTTCCGACGATGCCAACATCCTTTTTTTCCATACAAATCTCCTTCGTTGAGGGGGGTCTGTTATAAGCGCATGCCGCCGTTGACGTCTAAGACGTGGCCGGTGACA
>CAZKHP010000043.1:0-7236 GCA_964552695.1 uncultured Staphylococcaceae bacterium
AGACGGATGGCTTCATCCACTGAGACCCAGACAATCTTTTCGAGCATCACCACTTCAGCAGCTTCAAGATGGTTTCCGACAAATCGGCCCGCTCTGGCAAAATAGAAATGGTTGTGGTTCTCGCGACCAATCAAATTGTAGTAATCTACGACATCCCCGATTTTTTCAAGAACGACGGATTCAAAACCCGTTTCCTCGATCAATTCGCGATACAATGCCGCCTCCGGAGTTTCATTGGGTTGGATGCCACCACCAGGAGTCTCATAGTAATCACGATGTCCGAATTTGTCATCTCCGAGTAATTTGGTCAGGCAGATTTGGTTTTGATCGTTTAAAAAAATGGCTCGTGCGATTTCGCGTTGATGGGTCACTCCGGTAAACGCGTATTGGTCGTCTTGGAAATATAAGTTGATTGCCATGCTAGTTACCGCCACAATTTTTCGAGTTCGAGTTCCTTTTGGAATTCTTCAAGGCTGAGAACCTCTTCTTTGGTTCCCGCTTTCTTGACTCGGCCTTGCTCAATATAGATGACTTTATCCGCAGTATCAATACTTGTCAATCGGTGGGAGATGGATAAGATCGTTCTGGACATGCTTGCCTTGCGGAGAACATCGTTGATTTTTTCTTCTGTCAGGGAATCGAGGTTCGCTGTCATTTCATCCAACAAAAGAATGGGAGGATCGCTCAAAATACCTCGAGCGATCGAAAGCAGCTGTTTTTCACCTTGTGAGAAAATGCCTTCCGAGAACGGGGTGTCGAGTGTTTGCGGGAGTGAATTCACTTTTTCTTTGAGATGGACAAAATCGAGAACCTCCCAAAGGCGTTCTTCAGGATACGTTTGTCCCAACGTGAGTTGTTCGCGCACAGTCCCGGAAATAGGTGAAAAACTTTGGTCAACGTAACCAAAAATCAGATGTTTGATTTCATTGGGAATCTGATACACGTCAATGCCGTTCAAGGTGATTTTCCCTTGGGTCGGTTTCAAAAGTCCCATAATCAGTTTGAATAAGGTGGTTTTCCCCACGCCGGTCCGACCAATAAAGGTCGCCTTTTCTTTCGCTTGGATGGAAAGGTTTATATCGTTAATGACTGTAACCGATTCCTCATATTGGAAAGATACGTTATCGAAACAAAGAGAAATATCATCACGATGATGGAAAATTCCATCCGGAGTCAGTTGCAATTTGGGTTCTTCGTCTTTTTCTTTAAAGAAATCGTTGATGCGTTGAACGCCTGCGACGGATTGCTGAATGCTTTGAAGTTCCATGCCTAAGGATTCAATCGGAACGAACAAGGATCCAATAAGTTCGATGGCACCGGCAACCACACCCAAAGAAACGGCGGAAGGTCCAAAAAGCGTACCTGATGTCAAAACGCAAAAAACGATTAATAGACCTCTAAAAAGGACAATCAAAGGAGGATACAACGAATCGAAGAAGTTGACGCTTTCAACAGCCTTGAAGTTTGCATCGAGGTAGGTTTTGTAGCGGTTTTCCATAAATTCTTCGGCAGAATAAAGCTTAATCATCTTGCGATTAGAAAGCGTTTCGGTGATGTGATTGTTGACTTTCGAAATCAACTTGCGATGTTTGATTTGAGCGCCTAACATCCGTTTTTGAATCACCCTCGTAAATAGGAAAATCAAAGGAACCGCCACCAAAGTCATAAGGCCCAATGAAAGATCGAATAGGAACATCGAAATGATGATGCCGATGATTTTTAAAAGATCCACAAATAGACTAATCAAACCACTGGTAAACATCGCGTTAACGGCGTTGACATCGTTCACAAAACACGAGGTCGTCAATCCCACCGCATTTTCGGAAAAATAGGACGTTTGGACCGTCCTTAACTTTTGAGACATCGCCAAACGGATTCGACGCGTAATTTTTTCGCCCAGTGTAACCAACAGGAGTTGCTTGACAAAATCAAGGATCCCGACAAGAAAAACAGTCCCAAGATAAAATAACGAAAGTTTTAACAAGGGCTCCGTTATACCCTGATCCAGCGAAGTGTCCACAATTCGTTCAAGGAGTTGCGCCGGCAAGAGCCCGGCAACAATAAAGACAAGAATCGTAAGACTCAGAATCACGAAGGAAAAGAGATTTTCGACAAGGGTTTTTCGAACAATTTTGTTTACCATGAACGTTGTCCCCCTTGAAGTTCAAAAATAGTCCGATAAAGTTCGGATTTATGCAACATTTCTTGGTGGTTGCCATAGAAAACTTGGTGGTCCAAAAAGATGATTTTATCGACGCGCGGGAAAATGCTCAGACGATGAGAGATAATCAAAATGATACTGTCTTTATAATCTTTCCGAAGCTGGTCGATGATGGCGGTCTCCGTGAGGGTATCCACCGCACTGAAGGGATCATCAAGAATAATCAAAGACTTTTTGCCTCCAAGGGCTCTTGCCAAAGCAATACGGGCTTGCTGGCCACCAGAGAGGCGTATGCCTCCGTTTCCTACGAGGGTTTTTTCTTTTAAAGGCATTTGATGGAGATCATCTTCGAATGAGGCATCTTTCAAAAGCGATTCGATGTCATACGGTTGTCCCAAAAGAACATTGTCTTCAATGGATTCAGAGAGAAGCGAGGGATCATGGCCAAGGTAAGTGATTAAACTTGTCCGTTCTTTTTCCGTCAGGTCCCGAAGCTCATTATCTCCCAAGAGGATGGATCCTTTATAAGGAAATAGCCCAGTCAAAGCAATCCCCAAGGTTGATTTTCCCGAGGCAATCGGGCCGGTTATGCCGATAATTTCGCCTGGATGAGCTTCAAAAGAAACGCCCGAAACAATGTCTTCGAAGGAATTCGGGTAGGAGAAAGAAAAGTTTTTGACAACCAAGGGTGCACCTTTGGATATTGAAGCGACATCCTTTTCTTTGGGAGTGTCTTCTAAGAACGGTTTGATTCTTTGCCAACTGACCTTTGCCTTTTGTGCCGAATTGAAGAGTTTGGCCGATTTGCTTGCCTTCACCGCCATCGCCAGGAACAAGCTGAAATAAGCAAGAAACGTGCCCAAAGTCCAAACACCATCGATGACCTTAAGGCCCCCATAGTAGAGAATAAAGACAACGCCCACACTGGCTATCATTAAATACAAAGGCGCCATGGCGTTTTCAAGCAAACTGGATTTGATTGACTTCTTTTCAAGGCCTTTCAAATCCGCATCGTAATTTTCAATCTTTCGGTCAAGAACTCCATGGGTTCTAAAAAGGATGGCATGCTCAACAATTTCCTGAGTGGAAGAAGCCATTTTAGTCATTTGCGCCCTGTACTCTTTGGAAGTGCGATAAATGAGTTTTTTCATTCCTTCGGCCAAAAGCATTGCGACCGGGACGAAAATCGAAGCAAGCAATGTCAGGCGGACATCATAGATGAGAAGTGTCACAAAATAGGAGACCATTAAAACACCCGTATCAAAGGTTTCGGTCGTAACTTTCCTTATCCCTTCGGTGGTAATGTCCACATCCCCGATAATGCGTGTCATCAAGTCTCCGATGTTTTCTTTTTGTAATACCAAAAAAGGCTCAGAGACCACGTGATGATAGGAGAGGGTACGCATTTGTTGATTGATACGATTAGCGAATTTTCGGACAAAAAGCCGCTTCAAAAACCGCGCGGTTTGAACGCCAAGAATCGTCAATAAGAAAAAAGCAATGGGCCAAATAATAGGAAAAGAATTTACTTCGATTAATGCATCGATCAGTTGTCCCTGCATGATGGGAATATAAACCGTAAACACATTGAAAATGGTCCCGGTCAGAACGATGGCGATAACCAAGGGCCATTCTTTAAGAAAATAACTTTTAATTTTTTGCGGATTTTTCATAATAACCCATAACCTTAAGAACAAACGTCTTATTTAATTTTGATTTTTCGTGTGGCTGAACGGTTTTCGAAACGGATCACCGCAACGGCCATTTGACCTTCGTTGATCAGTTCCGTTTTCTTGTTTCTTCGTCCAAAAAAGAAACGGCTGACCGATTCCCAAATAAATACCCAAGAGGCAATCAAAATGATTTCGTTGGCAAAGAATTCGATTTGGTTTCGGTCAAGCAAATAGTAGATGACCAAGATGGAACATCCGATAAGGAAAAAAATGAGCGAGGTAATCGAAATTCTTCTTAATTCATGCCGCATCTGTTGATAGGAAAGCCAATAATGCCGTTTGAATGCTTGTTTGATAAAGTCTTGGTCCAATTTAGTTTGGTCGTCAACAATAAAGTTCACGATCAACGGCAACGTCGGAGGAAGGGGGTCCGCAAGCGTATCAATATAGTGCAAAATATCCGGGTTAAGGACTTTCTTATCGGAGTAAGGCGAAAACAAATTATCGTCTTCCTCAAGGTTTACGTCGATAATGGCATTACCATCGTCGTCGATATATTCGTGCTCGACAAAATCACGAACGCTTCCGCGTTTTTCTTCCATGGCCGCCAGCTTATCGAGAAGGGGTTTGATTTTGTTTGGCATAATATCACCTCTTGGTTTATTATACCACACAAAAAGCCTCTTTTTTACAAAAAGGAGCCCTCTATGAAAGAGTTAGAAGGCAAACATGAGGATTGCCGGAAAGAAAATCATGAGGATACCGATGAGGATCATCAGAACCCCTCCGACAAGGTGCGAATATTTCGTAAACTTGTTGGATATCGGACTGACTTTGAATGTCCAAACCGAAATCACAAAAACGATGATATCATCAATCATGAAAAACAAGAGATAGACTAAAACATAGAAAATCGAAGAAGCCCCGGAGATGCCGTTGAGCGCAAGAATCTGAGTAAACAACACAGGCAACCCAGTTGAGCAGGCCAGTTCGATGAGGTTGACTAAAATGGCAATCCCGATGACACCGGCCAAAGCGAGCCAAAAACTGCTGGCAGTCGCAATTTTTCGAACTTTTTCCACAAGCGATTTTTTGGTCTTTACGTCGGTCACATCGCAACCATCTTCTTTTTTGACTTGCGATTTAATATAACGGAATAAATTATAGCCACCCGCCAATATCGCGATGGAACCAATGATGATTTGAAAAATCGTTTTTGAAGCAATGAAGCTGAGGGCTTGAATCCAAGTAAACAAAACCATGAAATAGAAAATGGCGGTCGTCAACAGAAAAGCCCCGCCAAGTAACCAAACGCGTTTTCGGTTTTGTAACGAAATGAGCATGCTGATCAAAAAAACCAAAACCCACATTGCGCAAGGATTGAAACCATCCACGAGACCAAGGATTAATGAAACCAATAATAGAGAAACATTGCGAATATCAATTGTTCCAAAAAACGGAAGAGTAAAAAGATAATCCGAGGACATGTCAATATCCGATGGCAAAACTGGTTCATCAGCAATTATTTTAGCCATTACGTCCACAAAATCGTTGGCTGAGTATTTTGAAACAGCACGTTGAATGGAAGCTTGAACGCTGTCGTTAAAGCCAACATAGTGTTTTCCGCCAATCACGGTAAAGGGTGTGGCGGCAAATTCTTCCTCAAAAACCGTCGCTGCTTGAGTCAACAAGTCATAGTTTTCCGGGTCCGCGATATTATAAGAATTCAAAGTTACATTTTCTTGAGAGGGTATGTATTCATCCAAAAATTCAATTTCGGCTTCGCAATGCGAACATCCGGTAACGTGAAAAAAATAGATGGTTACCTCGTTCACATTTTCCTGTGCTTGAGCAACCGTTATTTGATTTTTTCCAGAAAGCAAAGCAAGTCCAAGGGAAGCAAATGCCAATATTTTCCAACCAAGGTTCTTTTTCATAGACAGGGTTTTAGAAGCCTTTCAATCTCATGGGCAGACTTTTCTCCGACAATGCGGAGCAGTTCGTGCCGTTCATCTTCAATGATGGCAACCGGAAGTGTTTTTCCAACCGATAGTTTTCGGACCATCGCATCATCCGTGTCAAAATCGAGTTCTTTAAAATCAATTTCGGGATTCTTAGAAATGAAAGTTTGGTAACGAGGGCGCATAATCAAACAACTCGGACACCAAACCGCTGTGATTAAGGTCAATTTGATCATAGGGTCACCATAGCTTTCAAACTCTTAATTAAAGCGTCGATATCCGATATGGACGTCAAATACGAAATACTGATTCTAAAACTGCTCGAAGCGCGCTTTTCATCGTGGCATAATGCCATGACTGCGGAGGATAGTTTTTCTTCACTCGAGCACGCTGAATGATTAGATAAATATATCCCTTGTTTTTCCAAAAAGAGGACGGTTTTGCTGCTTAAATTTCCAATTAAACTAACATTTAATATGTGTGGAATGCATGTATCCGAACTGCTGTTAAAAATAAGCCCAGGAAGTTTGACAAGCTGTCCACGAGCGTATTGATTAATCAATTGAACATGCGAGAAACGCTCTTCGAGATTCGCAACCGATATATTCAAAGCCTCGGTGAGGGCAAGAATCAAAGCCGGAATGGGCGTTCCGCTACGGAATACGGTTGTGCTATGACCCCCATGAATCAAGGGTTCAAGCATGCAGTGATTCTTTCGAGTAAGAATACCAATACCTTTAGGACCGTAGAATTTATGGGCTGAGAAGCTTGCCATATCCAATAGATTGAGATCAATGGGGTACTTTCCTACTGCTTGGGTGACATCCGAATGGAAGCACACGTGGGGATATTTTCTTAACATGTCCGATATCCTGGCGATTGGTTGGATAATTCCAATTTCACCGTTGACCGCACAAACCGAAACGAGAATAGTATCGGGTCGAATTAAAGATTCCAGATGAGACAAATTGATTTGTCCTTTTTCGTCAGTTTCCACGAAATCAATTTCAAAACCTTTGCGGGATAAATAATTCAGAGGTCCAGTAACCGAAGGATGCTCAAAAGAAGAGGTAATAATATGTTTTCCAAAGGATGATCGCTTTTCGGCGATTCCCTTGATGGCTAGATTATTGGATTCGCTTGCACCGCTGGTGAAAATTATATCCATGTTTGCAGAAAGCTTAAGAGAACTGCGAATATCAGCGGTTGCGTGATCGATGGCCTTTTTTGCTTCTTGTCCTAAACGATGACTGGAATTCGGATTCCCAATCAGCGTCCGTGAAGCTTGTTCATACACTTGGAGAACGCGTTCATCGACAGGAGTTGTCGCAGAATAATCGAGGTAAATCATAAATTTCCTCCGTGCCTATCATTTTAACATAGGCAAAATGTCCTCGGGAAAATTTTTCAAAGTCCTAGTTCGTCTTCTCCATTTGGAGGG
>CAZKHP010000044.1:0-7080 GCA_964552695.1 uncultured Staphylococcaceae bacterium
CGATATTTCTAAAGGTGGAACTCTGGGCGACAAGATTGCCGAACCCGGATATCTCCTCGGCGCTTCTCATTACCGCCTTGGATTTAAATTTGCCTATGTCGGAAGTTGCATGGACCTCATTTTCCCCGCTAAATTCAAAAGCGCGCTTCAAACCATCAACTACGTGGAATGCCACGATAACGAAACCTTCTTTGATAAACTCGAAAAATGCCATGAAGTCGATGATGTCGAACTCAAACTCAAACGCGTGAAGCTCGCCAATGCGGCGGTGATGTTCGCGTTTGGTATTCCTTTCTTCCATATGGGACAGGAAATCGGATTATCCAAAGGCGGAGACACCAATTCCTACCGCTCAGGGGATAAAGTCAATAAATTCGATTACCGCGTGCTGGATGAGCGCCCTGCGTTAGCCCTATACTTTGCCGACCTTATCAAGTTCCGTAAAAAGTATCCTTTCTTACGTTTGGATAAAAGCGTCGACATCGAAAACATGATCCGTTTCGAAGACCTCAACGACGCCGGGTTGATCATCGATTATGTCGACATAGAAAAGATTGCCCCTTGGAAAGCGTTCAAAGTAATCATCAATCCTTCCAAAGAAACGCTCTACTATGAACTCGATGATTACTATCAAATCATCTTTGCCGAATCGGGGATGACCGAAGGCAAAGAAACCTTCGCCAAAAACCTCATCGTCAACGGGGTCTCGTTTACGGTCGTTGCACGCAAATAGTAATGATAAAAACGAGACTTTTTTACCCATCATCTTCCCTATAATGGGGACGAGGTGAGTCCATGTTTACGAACGTCGTCATCCTCGGCCTGATTGGAAGAAAAGCTTCCGATATCGCCCGCTACCTTGAAGTGGAACGAAGTTACAAAGATCATGAGGGAAAGTTCTCCAAAGACTATATCCCGGTCGTTTATTGGACCCGGACGGCCAATAATTTTTTCATGAACCTCAAAGAAGGCACCTACGTGGCCATCCACGGAAGACTCGAGCATTTGGGCGGCCTCGGCGTCGGCGTAGTCTGTGATTCGCTTGAATATATGGGCACCAAAGCAATGGATACTATCGAAGCTCCGCGAAAAGTGGTGTAATATAGATATATTCTTAAATGAAGGAGGGGAAACATGTTCAAATACATCCGCTTGGTGTTTCTCATGGGCATCTTCATCATTTGGGATTACTTCGCTTGGATGCTGCCCTATTCCCGCCACCCCGAACGCTATCCCTTAGAGTTACGTTATCAAAAAGCACGAAAATTGGTCTTACGCTTGGTGCGGGCTTGCCGCATCGATTTTCATATTGAGAACCAAGACTATGTCCAACCCGGACACGTTTACTTCTTTGTCGGCAACCATTTATCGTTCTATGACGCCATCATGATTTTAGCGGTCAACGAACATCCTGTGAAATTCGTGGGCAAGATCGAATCGCGCAAATACCCCTTTGTGGGCCGTGTTTTCCGTGCCCTCAGCGGTGAATTCATCGAACGCGATAATCTCAAACAAGAACTCAAAGTCGCCCGCAAAGTCGAAGCGTCCTTACAAAACCATGAACATTCTTGGTACATCTATCCCGAAGGTACCCGTAACAAAGACCCGTATGCCCCGATGCTTCCGTTTAAACCCGGAACCTTCCGCATTCCGTTAAATACCAAAACGACGATTATCCCGTTTGCGTCCTTCGGTAACTTCCGTCCGCTCAGCTTCAAAATCAACCTCAAACGGTTCCCGATTCAAATCCGTTATCTTAAGCCCATTCCCTATGAAGAAATCCAAGGCATGACCACGATTGCGATTGCTGAAATGGTGTATGCCCGCTTACAACCCGAAGTCGATGCACTCCGTGCCAAAGACGTCGATTACATTGCCGAAATCACACTCGGCAAAAACAAGAAGAAATCCCCCAAAGGGAAGAAATAAAGATATTTATATCTTTTTATGTGTCGTTTTTCTTTTTTTGTTTGCCTAACCTAGGAACAATTCTCTATAATGGAAACGAGGTATTTATAACATGCGCATGATTGATATTATTATTAAGAAACGGGAAGGCGAAGAGCTGACTCCCGAAGAAATTGCCTTTTTCATTGAAGGCTATACCAAAGGCACCATTCCCGATTACCAAGCCAGCGCGTTGGCCATGGCCATTGTTTTCCGCGGCATGACCAAGAAAGAAATATCCGCGCTCACCGATCGGATGATGCATAGCGGGGACGTCATTGACTTATCCCTCATCAAAGGCATCAAAGTCGACAAACATTCCACCGGCGGTGTCGGCGATAAAACAAGCTTATGCTTAGGACCCTTAGTGGCTGCCTGCGGCGTCAAAGTCGCCAAAATGTCAGGCCGTGGCTTAGGCCATACCGGCGGAACCCTCGATAAACTCGAATCCATTCCCGGCGTCAGCGTCGCCATCGAAGGCAAACAATTCATTAAACAAGTCAACGACATCGGTCTTGCCATCATCGGCCAAACCGGAAACTTAGTCCCTGCGGATAAGAAACTTTATGCCCTCCGTGACGTCACCGGAACCGTCGAATCGATTCCTTTAATCGCCGCCTCGGTCATGAGCAAGAAGCTTGCCAGCGGGGCCGATACGATCTTACTCGACGTCAAATTCGGTAGCGGTGCCTTCATGAAAACCATCGAAGACGCACGCATTTTAGCCCGTACGATGGTGGACATCGGTGATTCCCTTGGACGCGATACACGTGCTATCTTAACGGATATGGACCAACCCCTCGGACGTGCCGTCGGTAACAACCTCGAAGTCAAAGAAGCGATTGCCACGCTCAACGGTCACGGACCTGCGGATTTCCAAGAGCTCTGCTTATCCGCCGGTGCGATTATGCTCTTGCAAGCCAAAGCCACGAAGTCCATCGAAGAAGGACGCGCGTTACTTTTAAGCAAAATCAAAGACGGCAGCGGTCTTAAGAAACTCGCGGCCCTGGTCAAAGCTCAAGGCGGCGACGAATCCTACATTTACCACCCCGAAAAATTCCCCGTGGCCCAATTCCACGCCGAAGTGTTATCCGACAGCGACGGCTATGTCCGTCAAATCGACGCCCTCGAAATCGGCGAAAGCGCGATGCGCTTAGGCGCCGGCAGAGCGACCAAGGATGACATCATCGATATGTCCGCCGGCATCATCGTTGACAAAAAAGTCGGCGAAGCTGTCAAAAAAGGCGAGAAATTGTGCGATGTTTACACCAACATCATCAACCACAAAGAAATCTTGGATGATGTCCGTAAGAGCTTCAAGCTTTCTCCGACTCCGGTCAAACTCAACCCCATCGTCCACGAAACCATTGAATAACGAAAAAAGGCACGTCCTAACGTGCCTTTTGTTTTAGTTCTTTTAACTTCCTTGAACGGATGATCTTTTTCAATCGGGCATAATTCTCGTTGAGTTGGCGCTCGTAGGCGCTGGAACCACTCGGTTCGTAGAAGCGGATATCTTTGATCAATTCGGGTAAATATTGGATTTTATCCCATAGATCCGGACGGTCGTAGGGGTATTTATCTTCCTCGGCAATACTCACCGGGGTTAGTTTGAGATAATCTAAGACATCTAATGGCTTTTCCGCCGCTAAGTCCATGGCCGCATGCACGGCGTTACAACTGGCTTTGGATTTGGGGGATAGGGCAAGGTCACACACCGCAAAGCCTAACGGAATCACAGCTTCGGGGAATCCGACCTTCCGTGCGCTTTCTAACGCCAACGCCGTCCGTTGCACGGCATTAGGATTAGCCAGACCGATATCTTCGTAAGCGGTGACGAGTAAGCGACGTTCGATACTTTCTAAATCCCCGGCAATACAGAGACGCGCCAGATAGTATAGAGCCGCATCGACATCGCTTCCGCGGATACTTTTTTGAAGTGCTGATACCGAGTCGTAATGCTCGTTTTCGTCTTTATCCATGAGATAATTCGGCACACGGACAATGGCTTTGACATCGTCCACGGTAATCTCTTTTTTGTTGCCCGAAAGTGCGCTGACTTCGACATAATTCAGGGCAAAGCGGAGGTCGCCTCCGGCCAGTTTGGCGATTAATGCTAACGCTTCCGGAGTAAATTTGACTTTGCCATTGAGACCTTGCGGACTTTCGCTGGCCCGTTTCAAACCCAAAGCGACGTCTTCTTGCGAAAGCGCCTTGACTTCAAGGAGATGGCAGCGGCTCCGAATCGCCGGGTTGATGGCAATATAGGGATTCGCCGTGGTCGCCCCGAGCATATACATACTGCCGTCTTCGATATACGGCAAAAGCAGGTCTTGTTTATCTTTGTTTAAGCGGTGGACTTCATCCAGAATCACGATCGTGGGATGAAAAAACTTGGCTTCCTCGATGGCCGCTTCGATTTCTTTTTTACCGCTGGTGACGGCGTTTAATTTGATGAAATGCACGCCCATCGATGACGCAAACGCTTCGGCAATCGTGGTTTTCCCCGCTCCGGGAGGACCATAAAAGATGATTGATACCAACGTTTGGTTTTTCACGCAGTTGGTTAAAAAGCCGTTGGCACCGACCAAATCGGTTTGACCAATGACTTCATCCAACGTTTTGGGACGCATCCGGAACGCTAAGGGCGCTAACATAGGATCAACTCCAAGCTCAAGTATACCAATTTCTTGCCGTTTTCTCTATAATAGCAATGGGTGATTCCATGCGTATCGTAGTCCAAAACGTTGTTTCCGCGGAAGTCCGCATTCATGACAAAACCGTCGGCCATATCGGTCGGGGCTTTTTGCTGTTTGTCGGCTTTACCCAAGGCGACGATGAAAGCCTTTGCCGTTTGATGGCGGAAAAAGTCGTCGGACTGCGTCTTTTCAATGACGAACGGGGGCTCACCAACCTCTCCATCGACGATATCCATGGCGAAATTCTGAGCGTCTCTCAATTCACCCTCTATGGCGACGTGGTCAAAGGCCGCCGTCCCTCGTTTACCCATGCGCTGGCGCCTTTAGAAGCCACCCATCTTTACGATTACTTCAATGAATGTCTCGAAACTCTTCGCGGTCCCATCCAAAAAGGCGTTTTCGGCGGCGATATGAAAGTCAGCTTAATCAATGACGGGCCCTTTACGTTGATGCTTGACTCGAAGGAGCTCTATGGCAAATAAAAAGAAAGTGATGATCGGTCTAAGCGGCGGAGTTGATTCCGCAGTGGCGGCCTACCTTTTAATTCAACAAGGCTATGATGTGGTCGCCGGGTTCATGCGCAACTGGGATGCTTTTACCAACAACGATGTTTTGGGTAATCCAACCCTTGATGACCCGATGTGTCCGCAGGAAAAAGACTACGAAGATGCTAAAAAAGTGGCCGATAAATTGGGAATCCCTCTCTTGCGAGCCGATTTTATCAAAGAATATTGGGACGACGTCTTTTCGTACTTCCTCAAAGAATATACGCGCGGAAGAACACCGAATCCGGATGTTTTCTGCAACAAATACATCAAGTTTGCCGCGTTCCGGACCTTCGCCAAAGCGCATGGCTGCGACCTCATCGCCATGGGCCACTATGCCAAACGCATCGACAAAGACGGAAAAGCCTATATGCTCAAAAGTTTTGATCAAAATAAAGACCAAACCTATTTCTTAAGCCAAATCAGCCAAGCCCAATTAGCGGATTGTCTGTTTCCTTTAGGTGATATCGATAAACCCGAAGTCCGATGCATCGCCAAAACGCTGGGTTTAGCGGTGGCGGAAAAGAAAGACTCCACCGGCATCTGCTTCATCGGCGAACGCAATTTCAAGCAGTTCTTACAAAACTATTTACCCGCTCATAAGGGAAATATTGTTGACATCGCCACGAATGAAAAAGTCGGCACCCATGACGGTGTGCTTTATTACACCATCGGACAACGTCGCGGACTTGGTATCGGAGGCATCTCCGGACGCGAAGCCAAGAGCTGGTTCGTGGTCAAAAAAGACGTCAAACAAAACATCCTTTATGTCGCTTCGGGTAACGAAGACGAACACCTGCTCAGCGACGAAGCCATCATCACCGATGTTAACTGGATTAGCGACACTCCTACGGGTCCTATCCATGTCGGGACCAAATTCCGGTATCGGCAAAAAGATTCGATGGTGACGCTTTATCCTCTGACTCCAACCTCGGTCAAACTCGTCTACGACGCGCCGCAAAAAGCGGTGACCGCCGGACAAGCCGCCGTCTTCTATCAAGGCGATGTTTGCCTTGGTGGCGGACTCATCGATCAGGTCTATTACAAAACCAAACGCATCGACATTTAAAAAGAGTGGGCTACCCACTCTTTGACTTTATTTACTCAGCAGCATGTCGTCGGGAAGGACATCGCCCGCGTTTTGGAATTTTTGGATTAATTCCTCGACGGTTAATTGGGCTTTTTCTATGTCTTTGACGTCCAAGATAATTCGGCCTTCGCTCATCATCACCAAACGGTTGCCGTAACGGATGGCGTCTTTCATGTTATGGGTGATCATGATCGCGGTCAAATGTTGCTCTTGAATCAAACGTTCGGTCAGGTCCATGACCGTTTTCGCGGTTTTAGGATCCAGCGCAGCGGTATGCTCGTCCAGAAGGAGGAGTTCGGGACGGCGTAACGTGGCCATCACCAGCGTCAGGGCTTGGCGTTGTCCTCCCGACAGCAAGCCGGCTTTCGTAAACAGACGTTTTTCGAGTCCTAATTGAAGTTTACTAAGTTCGTTGGTAAACAAGGTACGGTTCTTCGCGGTTAATCCCCATTGGAGTGAGGGGATTTTACCGCGCCGTAGGGCTAACGACATATTTTCTTCGACGCTCATGCCGGCAACGGTGCCGACCATCGGATCTTGGAACACGCGCCCGATGGCTTTGGCCCGGCGGTGTTCTTTGACTTTCGTAAGGTTAGCGCCATTGAGGATGATGCTTCCTTCATCGCTCATGAATACGCCGGCAATGACGTTGAGCAGTGTCGTCTTTCCCGAGCCGTTTCCGCCGATGACGGTAAGGAACTCGCCTTCGGCGACTTCCAAGGAAACGTCGATCAGCGCTTTGCGGTCGTTATCTTTGTTATCATCGACTTTAAAGGTCTTGCTGACGTGCGAAAGGCTT
>CAZKHP010000045.1:0-6816 GCA_964552695.1 uncultured Staphylococcaceae bacterium
TCGCGGATGCGGCTGGCGGGGTCTTCGAGGTCGCTGGCAAAACTGCCTTCGGGGACGAAATATTGCGCCGGGTCATAGCCCCAGTTGTACGACCGGGACGGATCTTTTTCATCCACCGTCTTAAAATCGTAGACCGGCATCAGTTGGATGTGGGTCATGTTGAGGCGAGCCAAATAATCGAATCCGGCGGGATAACCTTTTTGGGTCGTCCGTCCTTTTTCGATCATCCCTAAGAAACGACCTTTTTGGACGATATTGGTGGACGCGTCGCTGGTGATATCGCGGACACTGGTTTCATAAATGATGGCGTCCGTATATTTTTCAAGTTTCGGAAGTTTGTCGTGATGGAAATCCACGGCGAGTTTGGCAAAATCAAGGACGACGGAGTCTTCTCCGTTTTGGGTGGAGGCTTTGGCGTAAAGATCGGTGACTTCGCGTTCAATCCCCGAGTTGACGATGAGGTAGCGGTAACGGGCGTTTTCCCAGTTGCCTTTTAAAACCAGGCGGAATGTGCCTTTTTCGCCACGGTCCATCACAAAAAAGCTTTCTTTCTTATCAAGGACTAGACGAAGTGTGACTTTACTGGCTAGCGGTGCCCAAATCACGAATTTGGTTTCATTCGGAGTGTAGGTACAGCCTAAATCGTCGCCTTCATAGAAGGTATCCGCGTCAAAGGTGGGAAAATCAACCGCCGCAGAAACATCCAAGGGCGTGCTTCCGAAGTGTTCGACCACGACATCATAGGCGTGTCCGAAGACTAAGGGTTCACGGAGTTTGAGGTCATAAAAAAAGATGCCGGCATGCGTCCACGCCTTTTCGATTTTTAACGTTTCGTGGATCTTGCCGTCGCTGAGTAAGATAAAGTCATTACGGTCTTCTTTGCCAAACGGAGAAAGTAAAATCACGCGGATGGTCGACGCTCCGGTGAGTTTGGCGATAAAGGTCATATCTTTCATAAATTCATTCCTCAATATGGACGATGGCGACGGCATAATCGCCGTCATGGCTGATGGATACGGGGTAGCGTTTGCCTTCAAAGGTTAAGAGGGGCGCACCGCTTTCGTCGTTGATCGTCGAGATGGCGCGAAACGGGATGGTCTTCATCGTTTCATGCATGGCTTTAAAGAAGGCTTCTTTGGCGGCGAAACGGCCCGCTAGGAAGGTATCTTTATCCAGACGTTTCTGGTAAAGTTCGAATTCTTCAGGGGATAACACGCGTTTGGCCAAGGTTTCTTTGCCGCGGATGCGTGGGATGTAAACTAAATCAATGCCGATGCCCATCTTAATTGCCTCCGAAATCAGGGGTTGGGGGCTTAGGAGCAGCAACCGGTTCAGGTTGCTCGGCTTCTTCACTGCTGGGGGCCCGCATCAAAACTTTACATCCTTTGGCGGTTGCGCCGTTTTCAACGGTTTTGGCGACGATGCCATCCGCTTGCAGCTGCGCGAAGATTTTGCCCGCACGCGGGAATCCGAAGCCGAATTCGCGTTGGATCGAGCTGATCGAGGTGGCGTCACGGGTCATAATGATGGATTTGACTTGTTCGTACATATCATCTTCGAATTTGACCGTACGTAAACCATCGGCGGGATTATAGGTCGGTCCGGCCGCGGTATGATCGGTCAGATCAAGGAATTCGGGCTTATAGACCAGCGGATAACGTTCTTTGATGAAATCGACGACGCGCTTGATTTCTTTGTTATCGACGAAACAGCCTTGGACACGGGTAAAGCCGGAACGGGAAATCTTGGCGCAGTCGACGAGCATATCGCCGTTACCTAAGAGTTTTTCGGCACCGCCTTCACCTAAAATCGTGAGCGAGTCGGTGGTCGAGGCGACGGATAAGGCCACACGGGTCGGGAGGTTGGCTTTGATGACACCGGTGATGACGTTGACCGAGGGACGTTGCGTGGAAATGATCAAGTGAATACCGGCGGCACGGGCTTTTTGGGCCACGCGCACGACCGGGGTGGCAATTTCTTTGCAGCCTTCGACAAGGTCGGCGTATTCATCCACCACGACCAGAATCGTCGGGAGTTTGTCACGGCCGTTTTCTTTGGCGGCATCGTTGTATTGGTAGACATCGCTGACATAGGTTTCTTCAAACAGCGTGTAGCGGTTTTCCATTTCCGCGACCAGACGGTCCATGGCGACTTTGGCTTTGTCGTATTCGGTAATGATCGGGCAAAGTAAGTGCGGCATATCACGGTATTTACTCATTTCGACGCGTTTGGGGTCGATGATGATGAGACGTAATTCTTCCGGTGTGTTGCGCATAATCAGCGTCATAATCATGCTATGCATGAAGATGGATTTACCACTGCCGGTCGTACCGGCAACGAGTAAGTGCGGGAAGTCTTTGATACTGGTGGACAAGACATCCCCGGAAATATCTTTACCGAAGGCCACCGTGAGACGGCCTTTCTTGGTCGGGTCTTGTTTATCCAAAGCCATCAGCACCTCTTTAAAGCCGACGGTCGTGGGCACGGCGTTTTGAATTTCAAGGCCGGAGGTAGATTTACCGCGGACAAGTGCTTCAAACCGCGCGGGAATACCGCCTAAACGCATGGAAATATCGGTAATGATTTTGGCGACGTTGACGACTTGCACGTCTTTATCGGGTTGCACGTCGAAACGGGTGACCGAAGGTCCCACTTTGTAGGAAGTAATTGCGGCACCGACGCCTAAATCTTCAAAGGCTTTGTTGATGACCGCCATACGTTGAATGCTGACTTGATCGTTTCGGGCATCGTCTTTGGCGGTTTCGTAATCGGAAAGTAAATTCAAAGGCGGATACACGTAATTGGCATAGGGATTGGGCGCGGGAGCGACTTTTTTCGGAGCCGCCGGCTTTTCAATCACAGGTTCGATGGGCTTGGGTGGAGTAAAGACAGTCGGTGCAAAGGCCGCCGAATTGGAAAAATCAGGTTTGGGAGGCGTTGACGGAGCTTGTGAAGCGACAAAGCTCGGTTCGATCGGCTCTTCTTCCACTTCCACTTTGGCTTCGACGACGGGTTGTGGAATCGGTTTGGCCGCGGGAATGACTTTGGTGGGCATCGGTGTCGGAGTCGGTGCCGGATTCGCCGAGTAACCGGGTAATGTGGCAGGTCTTGGTGTGGTCGACATGGCCACGGTCGGTTGGCTTGAGGTTAACGGAGCACTGCTACCGGAACCGCGTGAGAAAACCGCTTTGGTTAGGCCGGATGCCGGGGTGGCCGGACGAGAGTAGAAGGTGTATTGGACGGGAGCGGCTTGACGATGCTCCTCGGTAATGACGGGCTGCGGTTTTTCTTCGATTTCATCGGGTAAAGCACGGGCGGCTTGGTAGGTTTGCTTTTCTTCTTTGGCCGCACGGGAACGTTCCTTGAGATAACGGAAAAAGCGACGGATCAGCTTTTCGAAACAGAGGATGATGCCAAGGCCCATGAACACCCCGATGACAATCTGGGTGCCTAAAGGCGTGATCGTCGAATTGAGTAAGCCGGCAAAGAAAAAACCGATGATGCCACCGCCGAGGTTGGTCGTCGTGCTGGTGATCTCAACGGGTAAAAGGTCCAAGGTACCGATTTGGTTTTGGAAATATTCGAGGAAGTTTTGAAGCGTGATGTTTTCAAGTCCACTGGCTTCGGTGGGCGTGCTGGAGGCGATTAAAACCGACAAGAAAATGAGCAAAATGCCCAAGAGCACGAGGTCATAGTGGACGACGAACGCTTTTTTCTTGAAAATCAGGTAAAAAGCCAGGAAAAACAGGTAAAGCAGAGCGATGAAATAGAAAATGCCGAAGAAGCAAATGAAGCAATAGGCGATGAACGATCCCACCGGAAGGTGGTTGGGGTCCCCTTGGTTCAATAATCCGAGTAAAGCGACGAGGGCTAAAAGGATTCCGGAGAGGGTCATTTCCCCGTCATGATTGATGACATTTTTTTGCGTGGCGCTTCGTTCACTGGCCATAGGTTTCTCCAAATTTTACTTGTAAAATTATTATAGCAAAGAAACTTCAAGGCAGTATGCAAATGTTGCAATTCTTGCAAGACGGACATACCCAATTTTCACAAAAAAACCCGCTCAACGGCGGGTTTAGTAGTTTTATAGTAAACTATTAGTCGATTTCTACCACAATTGGCAAAATCATCGGGGATTTTCCGGTTTCGCGGCGGACATACCGGAAGCACTTGTCGGCGATCGTCGTCTTCAAATCGTCCATACTCCCCTTGGGGTTAGCAAGGTAGTCGGTGACGCCATTGACGAAGAGGCTGGTCAATTCACGAAGAATATTATCGGATTCCTTGACGAACACGAAGCCGCGCATTTGGACATCGGGTCCAGCAACAATCTTGTTTTCACTCTTGCTGACGGTGAGCCCCATCACGATGACGCCATCGTCGCTGAGCTTTTGCCGTTCGCTGATGACGGTTGCACCGACGTCGCCGACGCCGATACCATCGATGAGCAGGTCACCGCTTTTGATGTTATCCAAAGCCGGTAAGATACGGCCTTTTTTGTTTTCGATTTGCAGCACCATGCCATTATCCATGACGAAGATGTTGTTATGCGAGAGACCGACCCCCATGCCGACGGCCACTTTGGCGTTGGCGATGAGTTGGCGATATTCGCCCTTAATCGGGAGATAGAAGCGTGGTTTTAACAAAGACAGCATCATCTTCAAGTCTTCTTCTTGCGCGTGCATGGAGGCGATTTGTTTGCGTTTGATATTCACGACTTCGGCACCGGTCCGGTAGAGTTCATCCACCGCATCCGTAGCTAAGATTTCAAATGCCGGGGCACTGGGGCACGCGACGATGAAGGTATCGCCGGGACCGACCACGACGCGTTTGTCTTCGTTTTCATGGGTCGCCAATTCGGCGATCTTGTTATACACGCGTTCGCCTGCACCCATCATCACGACCACGACGTCTTGCGCGCGTAGTCTTAATAAATCATCCAAAGAAGCCAAATTGGCTTTAGGAATGTTGATTCCGCCGAAATCGGTCAATGTCTTGATGAATTCGCTGGTTTCGTTATCGTAGAAAATGATTTTCTTGCCGGAGCTGACGCATAAAGCGACAACTTCTTCAAAGTTATAGACCGATTGGTTGAATAACGAGATGAAGACACGGCCTTTGGCGTCTTGTAAGAGGTTGGAAATATGCGGAGTTAACCGGTGGTTCGGTGAAGTATAACCGGGTTTATCGGCACCGGCGGACTCGCTTAAAAGCAAGAGAATGTCTTTTTCGGCGATGCGGGCCAGAGCATTCAAATCGTGTTTGTAGTTCTTGTTGGCGTTGTACTCAACCAAGAAGTCGCCGGAATAAACGATGTAGCCTTGATCGGTGGCCATCGCGAAACCACTGCTATCCATAATCGCGTGGACCGTTTGGAAGAAGTTGAATTCCCGTCCCGCCACCTTAAAGGTGGACGTCGGTAAGACGGGGAAGAATTGATAAGCGTTTTCGATGTTGAGTTTTTTGGAATAGGCCTTAATGATGGCGATGGTCGCTCCCGACGCATAGATGGGTGCGGGGACATCGCGGTAAATGAACGGCAACGAACCGATTTGGTCATCGTGGCCGTGGGTGATGATATACGCTTTGACGCGGTCTTTGTTTTCCTTTAGAAAACTATAGTCCGGGATGATGGCGTCTACGCCCGGGTTGGTGCGGTCCGGGTATTTAAGCCCCGCCTCGATCACGAAAAGGTCTTTATTCACTTCGATGATGTAAAGACATTTTCCGTTTTCGTCCATACCTCCCAAAGCAAAAACGCGAATGATTTCCGACATAAAATAGCCTCCTAAAAGTTTGTTTCGAATCGACCATTATGAAATGAACGGCTGATTACTCTATGATAATAGACTTTTCTCTTACTTTTTACAATGAAATTGCCTTATGTGACAAAGTTTTCCTAGAGGTTTTGCACCACCAACACATTTCCGTCGAACTCATAGAGCACGATTTGGCTTTCATCCATGAGAAGGTAACACGGTTTTGAGCCGCCTCGAGGCCATGAAAGCGAGCCGGGGTTGGCGAGGATGATGCCGTCGCGTTTACACAGGTTCGGAATGTGCGTATGGCCGCTGAGGAGAATATCGCCCGGTCCAAGGGGTTCTTCGAGCATATGGCCATCATGGACAAGGAACACGATGTGGTCGCCTTGGCGAAGATGACGGACCATGGGCATCATAAGACCGGACTTCTTGATATCATCGTCACGGTCGCAGTTTCCGCGGATAGCGATGATTTTTTCCGAAAGCGACTGGATGATTTTCATGGTTTCTTCGGGGTTATAGGAATCGGGAACCATCCACCGCCCACCCGAATAAAAAAGGTCTCCTAAAAGAAGAATTCGGTCGGGATGGTAACGTTCAACTAAGGTTTGTAGGCGTTTGGCCCCGAGGGCATCGCCATGAAGATCACTGCAAATCAGGGAAATCATCGATCGGGTCCTCGTCGTAACGGACGCTATGACCTTCCGCAGAATAGTAACGCATCGACATCCCGTCATCGTTGACAAGCGTCTTGCGCGGGGTTTTCAAAAGCAGGATGATGACAAAATAATCACCGACCGCACCGGCGATATTCTGGCCTTGGATAATAAAGAAAGCCCAGAACCAGTCTTCGGGTAAGAAGATATTCAAGCAAACCAGCGCTGCCCCTAAGAGAACGACCGGAGCCAAAGCGATGATGATGTATTCGGCTTTGGTGAAATAGCCTTGTTTCATCCCGGCATAGGCGGCATAGGTATGGAAGCCGAAATTGACTTTGGCCTTGCAGAAGAGGCGCATGAAAAAGGCATGGATCAATTCATGGAGGATGATGTAG
>CAZKHP010000046.1:0-6704 GCA_964552695.1 uncultured Staphylococcaceae bacterium
ATTGTTTGAAAGAGGATGGATCATGCAAGTATAATCAAGAAGATCAAAACTTTCGGGATAAATGCGTTGCGAAAGAAGGGTTGCTTCGATGGCAGGATTGATGGCTTTGAGGCGTTGGTAAGCGACTTCCGTTTTGCTTTTTCCGATATCTCCGGACAGATATAAAATCTGACGGTTCAGGTTGGTGGGATTGACGATGTCATCATCAATCAGAATAAAGTGTTCAATACCCGATCGGGCCAAGCATTCCAAAGCCGTTCCGCCGACACCGCCGAGACCGGCAACTAAGACGGTTTTACTTTGTAACAAAGCAACTTTTTCATCCCCAATCAGCATCCGGGTCCGAGTCAATAAATCATCCATGATGAACCCCCGCTTTCTGAAGTAAAAACGCCAAGGCTTCTTCTTGGCTATGCACCCATGTCACCGGTAATTGATGACGGAAAAAGGTCATTTGCCGTTTGGCGTAGTTGCGACTGTCTTTTTTGATTTTTTCTTTGGCTTCCTCAAGGGTGTATTGCCCATCAAAAAACGCCAACAGTTCTTTATAACCGATGCCTTGGAAAGCATGACGTCTGGAATCATATTTTTGGGTCAATCCGCGTGCTTCCTCGACTAAGCCTTGCTCAAACATCTTTTCGACGCGGGCATCGATACGCGCATAAAGGTCTTCGCGGGGAAGGTCAATGCCCACAAACACGGCATCAAAAAGGCACCGATGTTCTTGCTGCGCCAACAGTTCGGTTTTGCTGATCCCTCGGCTACGGAAAATGGCTAACGCGCGAAGCACCCGTTTCCGATTGTTAGGGTGGATTTTTTCAGCTTCCGCCGGATCGATTTCCCGTAAACGGTCATGAAGGTCAGCATCGCAAAGCATTTCCAAGTCCGAAACATCGACAGGGTCTTCTTCGGCAAAGTCATAGTCGTAAAGACCGGCGCGGATATAAAGGCCGGTTCCCCCCACCAAAACAAAGTCTTGGTGTTTGGCTTGCATAAAGGCAATGGTCGCACGTAAATCGGTTTGATAATTTTTGACATCGTAGTCTTTTTCGGGAGTATAAAAATCAAATAGATAATGCGGGATTTTCGAACGGATCTCTTGCGAGGGCTTGGCGGTACCGATATCAAATTCGCGGTACACCTGAAAAGCATCCCCATTGACGATGGGAAGATTCAAGCGTTCGGCCAAAGTTTCGGCGACAGCGGACTTTCCGCTCCCGGTCGGTCCGACAAGAACATAAATCATACGCCGGTCCTCTTAAACATTTTTTCGATTTCGTACTGCGTGAAATGGACAATCGTTGGCCGTCCATGAGGACAACTGTGAGGATTGTCGCAGCGGAGCAACGTATCTAAAAGATACTGCATTTCCGAAAGGGACAAACGGTCATGGGCTTTGACCGAACGTTTGCAACTCATCGTGGCAATCACGTGAGTTCTTAGTTTGGGAATATCGATTTTGTCTCCGTGAAGGGCTTCGTGAAGAATGTCATCGACATAGGCTTGTTCGTCGTATTCTTTGGCCCAAGACGGGATTTGGCGGACCTGATAGGCATTGATGCCAAATGGTTCTAATTTCAGCCCTACGGACTCCAAAAGGGCCATTTTTTCGCTATTGAGCAAGGCCATTTCGCTGGGATTGAGGGTTACCACGATCGGAATCAGCGGTTCGCTCACGGTCAACGTGGCATTCATCAACCTCTGTAATTTCTCATAATTGATGCGTTCGTTGGCCGCGTGTTGGTCAATCAAATAGAAGCCGCCTTGATCATCTTCGGCGACGATATAGGTGAGATGCAGTTGACATAACGCTTTGAGGGAACGGATTTGCGTTTCGGCATGGGCGGGTTCGCTGTACACCGCTTCCGGTTCTTTGAAAACGGAAATTTGAGGAAGGGGTTCGCTTTCAACTTCCGGAAGCACCGGTTTGGGTGAAACGGTCCCAAAATCCAACGCCAATTGTTCTTCTATGACCACCGCTTGCATTTTCGGCGTCGAGACCACATCCGGAACGAGGTTCTTACCACGCAAGGCTTCGGGTATTTTTTCCAGCAACGCTAAACGGAGGTCGCCTTCTTTGGAGAAACGGACTTCGCGTTTGCTGGGGTGCACGTTGACATCCACCAACGCCGGATCAATGGTCATTTCCAAAACGACAAACGGGAAACGGGTCGGAGGAATGAAATCATGGTAACTGTCGACAATCGTAGATTGGACTTTGGGCATATAGACGTTGCGTCCGTTGAGAAGGGTAATGATGAAATAGCGGTTGGCTTTGGCCATTTCCGGTTTTCCCAAGAAACCATCCACGGAAAAATCATTGTTCGAGTAATGGAAGGGAATCATTTTTTGAGCCACTTCAAGGCCATAAATGTCTTTGATGGTTTCCAAAAGATTTCCACGCCCGGAAGTCGAAAAGTTTTTGCGGTCGTCCACGTAGAGCGTCATCGCGATTTCGGGATGGGCTAAAGCCAGACGGCACATGATTTCGATGCTGTTGGCGTTTTCGGTGAAATCTGATTTCAAATATTTGAGCCGCGCCGGAGTGTTGTAGAACAGTTCTTCGACGGTGACCACGGTTCCCTGACGCATTGGGGCGTCATGAACACTGAGTTCGTCGTCTTCCGAAACCACCGAGGTGCCGGCGCCGTTTCCATCGCAGGTGACTAAGGTCATTTTGCTCACGGAGGCAATCGAAGGAAGAGCTTCGCCGCGGAAGCCCAGCGTTTTAATTCGGAAAAGGTCAAACGTCGTCAGAATTTTGCTGGTAGCGTGGCGTTTAAACGCGGCCACCGCATCGTCACGGTCCATGCCGATGCCATCGTCTTCAACCACGATTTTGGTCCGTCCGGCATCGTAGATGAAAACGCCGATTTGACGGCTTTGCGCATCGATGCTGTTTTCCACCAGTTCTTTAATGACGCTGCTGGGCCGTTCGACGACTTCGCCGGCCGCAATCATATTGGCCAGCGCATTATCCATCACATGAATTTTGCTCATTCAATCACCTACTTCATTTTCTTTTTCAAATCGTACAAATAATTGAGGGCTTCAAGCGGGGTCATCGTCAGCGGATCAATGTTTTTGATTTCCTTGATCCAGGCTTCTTCTTTCACCGGGAGAGGCTTTAACACATTGGCGGCGAAGGGAACTTCGCGTGATTCCAAGGTGCCCAATATTTCTTTGGCGCGAGTTAAAAGGGCGTCGGGGAGATGCGCCAAACGGGCCACGTTGATGCCGTAAGACTTATTCATCGCTCCCGGCTTGACTTTATACAAGAACGTGATTTGATCGTTTTCTTCGGCCACGCAGACTTGCACGTTTTTCAGACTCGTCACTTCGTGTTCGAGCATGGTGAGCTCGTGGTAGTGCGTCGAGAACAAGGTTTTGGCGTGCAGCCGTGAGGTGATGTACTCGATGATGGCTTGGGCCAGGGCCATGCCGTCAAAGGTGGCCGTCCCACGACCGATTTCATCAAAAATCAACAATGAATTTTCGGTGGCGTGACGAAGCGCGAAATTGGTCTCGGACATCTCCACCATGAAGGTCGATTGTCCGCTGACCAAGTCGTCGGAAGCGCCGATCCGTGTGAAGATTTGGTCAAAAACCATCAATTTGGCGGATTTGGCGGGGACAAAGCATCCCATTTGAGCCATGACGACCAACGAGGCGATTTGGCGCATATAGGTCGATTTTCCGCCCATATTCGGGCCGGTAATCAACAAAACATCGACCGAGGCCGGCATCATCACGTCATTGGCCACGAAGCGACTTTGTTTCATGACTTTTTCAATCACCGGATGACGGGCATCCACTACTTCCAACGTGCGGTCAAAATTGAAGCTGGGGCGGACATAGTGATAATTGACGCTGACTTCGGAAAGCGAAGCGAGCACATCCACCAGCGCCACGGTATTGGCTAATTGTTGGACCTTGGGAGTTTCAGCCTGAATGCGTTTACGGAGTTCGACGAACAATTCGTGTTCCATCGTCATCTGGCGTTCATCCGCGGTTAAAATCAAGGCTTCCTTTTCTTTGAGTTCAGGTGTGACATAACGTTCACCCGTGGTCAACGTTTGTTTTCGTTCATAGCCGAATTCCGGTTTGACGTTGGCAACGTTGCCATTACTGATTTCAATGTAATAGCCGAATACTTTGTTGTATCCGATTTTCAGGTTCTTGATTCCGGTTTTTTCACGTTCGGAAGCTTCCAAATCGGCGACCCATTTCTTGCCGCCGTGGGAAAGTTCGATGAGTTCATCCAATTCGGCGTTATAGCCTTTTTTGAAAATACCGCCTTCGGTAATGAGTACCGGGGCATCTTCACGAATCGCTTTTTCGATTTCTTCGACGATCGGCTCCAGCGAATTCATACGTGAAAGAAGACCCTCGTAGTGCGTATTGCCGAGTTGCGAAAGGCGTTTTTTCAGATGAGGGACCACTCGTAACGAGTTACGAAGTTGAAGCATATCTCGTCCGTTGGCATTGCCATAACCGATGCGGGCAATCAGCCGTTCGAGGTCGTAAATTTCATCCAGGTCTTTGCGTAAATCGCCGCGGACCAAGAAGTCGTCCATCAAGACGGCAATCATTTCTTGCCGACGTAAAATCTCGTCTAAATCGGAGGATGGTTTTAAAATCCACCGTTTCAAAAGACGGCCGCCCATCGCAGTCTTGGTTTCATCCAGAAGCCAGTAGAGCGACCCGTATTTTTCCTCGCTTCGGATGGTTCGGGTTAATTCGAGATTGAGGCGCGAGAACGCATCGATCTGAAGCGTCTTGTTGGTTTTGATGACCGTGGCCTTTTGCAAGTAATCCAAATTCCGTTTTTGGGTCTTTGTGAGATAGTTGATCAGACGGACGATCGACTTCATTTGGAAAAGGTCTTTGACGTCCGCCAAGATGGGTTCATGTTCCAAGGTGACTTGGTCGTTATCTTCACGGGAAATCAAGACATTCCGTTTGGCATTGATGGAAAGAATGAGCTCCGGGGAAAAGGTGCTTTTGACGACGATTTCGCGGGTTAATAAATTATCCAATTCGCTAAGCAACGATTCCAAATCCTTTTCAACGTTCATGACCGAGATTTCACCGGTGGACAAATCAGCGAAACTCAACACATAACAGAATTCGGTTTCATCGACCGCCACGATGTAGTTATTTTCGGTTCCCGATAAATCCATTTGTGCACCGGGAGTGATGATTTGGATGACATCGCGTTCGACGATGCCTTTGGCCAAAGCCGGATCTTCCAATTGCTCAACAATGCCGACTTTATAGCCACGGGCAATGAGTTTGGCCACATAATTCTTGATGGCGTGATGTGGGACGCCGCACATCGGAACCCGTTCCGGGGAGCCGGCATTTTTCCCGGTTAAGACCAGTTGGAGTTCTTTGCTGGCGATTTTGGCATCTTCGAAAAAGAGTTCATAAAAGTCGCCGAGGCGGAATAAAATCAAGGTGTCCGGATGTTTTTCCTTGATGGCTAAATATTGCATCATCATCGGCGTATATTTGGGTTTCATATTCGTTCCTCGAAAATTCAAGTAACCCTATTGTATCACATGAAAACTTATATTTATGTAAGTTTTAAGGACCACCCTGAAGCCGAGGACAAAAAAAGCTCCGATCGAGGGAGCTATTTTTCGAGGATGTTTTTGAGTTGGCTCAGGAGTGCATAGACATCGATTTTGCAGGCCTCATAATTGACCACAAGCGGATGATTTTGATAGAGGTCCGAATAGTGTTCGAACAAGGCTTTTTCCTCGGCATATTTTTTGGGATTATGAAGATTCTTGGCCATCTCTTTTTGATGCATTCTGAGAAGTTCGTTGGTCTTCATCAGTTCATCATCCGCTTCAATCGCCCGCTTCAACGAAAAATAACGTTGGACTTCTTCGCGTTGAAAAAGGGCTTCTCGGAGTTGTTCCACTTTTTCTTCAAAATCAGTCATGGACGATTTCTCCCAACATGGAATAAAGGTGCGACTCAAGGATGTGGACTTTGACGATTTGCCCAACGAGGTCTTCACTGCCTTGGAAGTGAATCAGTTTGCCGTTTTCGGCATAGCCCGAAAGGACCGAATCATTCTTTTTGCTGGTCCCGTCGACAAGCACGGAAACGGTCTTTCCGACCATCGCGTCAGCACGTTTTTCGGCTTCCGCTTCCACCGTTTTTAAAAGAAGCGAAAACCGACGATGTTTTTCTTCATCGGAAACGTTATCTTCCATCTTGGCGGCAGGGGTTCCCACACGGGGCGAATAGATGAATGTAAAACATCCGTCATAACCGACGTAACGGACCATTTCCACGGTGTCCAAGAATTGCTCTTCGGTTTCACCGGGGAAGCCGACGATAATATCGGTGGTTAAGGCCAAACCGGGAATCTTCGCTTTCATTTTATCGACGAGTTCTTTATAGGATGCCGAGGTATAACGGCGGCCCATATTCCGCAAGATCCAATCGTTGCCGGATTGTACGGGTAAATGAATCGCCGGCATGATGTTCGGATGTTGGCCAATGACGTCTATCATGGCATCGGAAAAATCCCATGGATGGGAGGTCATGAAACGTAAACGGGGAATGCCCGTTTGGGCAACCGCCTCAAGAAGCGACGCAAACGAGCTTCCGTCTTTGAGGTCTTTGCCATAGGCGTTGACGTTTTGACCCAAAAGCGTGATTTCTTGATAGCCCGCTTGAACCAA
>CAZKHP010000047.1:0-6652 GCA_964552695.1 uncultured Staphylococcaceae bacterium
CGTGGTCACTACCGGCCGCAACGATGTTCATTACATCGTTACCGAATACGGTGCGGTTAACCTCCGTGGTTGCAGCGTCCGCGAACGCGTTGAAAAACTGATTTCCATCGCCCATCCGAAGTTCCGCGACCAAATCCGCAAAGAATCCATCGCGCTCGGCTTATTGCCCGCGGAGCACTAATATGGCGACGTTCCAATTTCAAAACAAAGCGGTGTACTATAGCGTCACCGGCGAAGGCAATCCGATTCTTCTGCTTAATGGCATCATGATGTCCACGAATTCGTGGAAGCCGTTCGTGGAAACTTTCTCAAAGAATAACCAATTGATCATGGTGGACTTTTTCGATCAAGGTCAAAGCGAAAAACTCGTGGGCCAAACCTACACACAAGTCATTCAAGTGGCGCTTTTGGAAGCCTTGTTAAACCATTTAGGCCTTAGCCAAGTCAACGTGGTAGGTATTTCCTACGGAGGTTCCGTTGCGATGCAATTCGTCGTGGCTCACCCCGACCGTGTCAAACGGCTGGTGCTCTTCAATGCGACCTCGCATACCTCCGATTGGCTGATGGATATCGGCCGTGCTTGGAATAAAGCCGCTGCCAGCGGTGATGGAGCGGCCTACTATTACACGGCTATTCCGACCATTTATTCCCCGCAATTCTATGCTAAACGCATCGATTGGATGAAAAACCGTGAAAAGATTTTAGTCCCTGTTTTCTCAAATCCGGCATTCACCTCAGCGATGATCCGTTTGACCGACAGTTCGGAGACGCATGATGTCCGTCCGTTCCTCAAAGATATCAAAGTGCCGACGCTGATTGTCAGCAGTGAATTCGATTACATCACCCCGATGCCCGAACAACGGTTCATTCACGACCAAATTCCCAATTCGGAATTCGTGATTATTCCCGGCTGCGGCCATGCCTCGATGTATGAAAAACCCTTACTGTTTGCCGTGCTAATCCTCGGCTTTGTCAATGTTTCGCAGACTTCCTTCTCAATCTAGCTTTTCTTCCTCCATTGGGGTGGGCGACCGATGCGCCTGCCCCTAAACCGAAAAAAACGTTCCCGTCAGGGAGCGTTTTCTTTACTTTGTTTTTAATAACTTTCTAAGTGTTGGGACAATGCCGTTATGGTTATTGTCTTTTTTGGTAATCACGTTGGCGTGAGTTTTGGTGACATCGGTTGCGTTTTTCATAGCAACGCCAATCCCGGCCATATCGAGCATTTCAAGATCGTTTTCGGCATCCCCGAAGGCAATGATGTGTTCATGCGGGATGCCGTAATAAGCGGCGATATGCGCCAAGGCATGACCCTTACTGACATCATCATAATAGATTTCGCTGAAGACCGAGCGGTTCCAGAAACGTAACGAGAATCCGGGGTGTTGAGCGACGGCTTCGAGCAACCGTTTATCGCCCTTTCCGCCGCGTTCTTTGCTTTTGATGATCATGGTCATCGGGTTTTCGGTCAAGGTTTCGCTTAAGTCCCCGTAATATATGTTCATTTTTTCATGCCAGAAGAAAGCCGTAAGGTCTTCATCCTCATGAATGAGCCAAATGTCTTTGTTGGTTTCGCACATCACGTTATCGATGTGTTCAGGACCCACGGCTTCATAGATGGCTTTGACGGTTTCTTTGGGAAATTGATAGCTCTTTCCGGGGAATTGATCGTCATGCGGGTTAATGATGCAAGCCCCGTTATAACAGACTAGAGGACTTCGTAAATTCAACAGATCGTAGTAGCGGCGGAGGGCCCGAACAGGTCTTCCGGAGGCTAAAACCACAATATGACCTTGTCGGTCAAGGTGATGCAAAAAGCGGCGTGTCCGCCACGAAATCGTCTTCTTATCGTTGAGAAGCGTTCCGTCCATATCAAAAGCAATTAAGAAACGTTTGGTTTGTGAATTTTTCATTATAAAAGTCCTACAGCGCGTTGAACCCGATGGAGGGTCGTATTGGCGACTTCCCGGGCCCGTTTTGCCCCTTCATCAAGGACACGTTCGACTTCTCCGGAAGCAATGAAAGCTTGGTATCTTTGTTGGAGGTTTCCTAAGACATCGCAAACGACATCGGCGACGGCGCCTTTAAAGGTTCCGTAGTTACTTCCTTCAAAAAGTTTTTCGGCTTCGGGAATCGAGATATCTTTCAAAGCAGCGTAGATTTGCAATAAATTCGATACGCCGGGTTTATTTTCGGGATCGTAAGCGACGTGAGCTTCCGAATCGGTCACCGCGGACATAATCTTTTTTCGGATGGTCTTCAAATCATCTTTTAAATAGATGTCTCCTTTGGCATCCGACTTTGACATTTTCTTGGTGGGATCAGAAAGCGACATGATGCGAGCGCCGACTTTGGTAACTACGGCTTTGGGCATCGTTAAGACGGGTCCAAAGCGGTTGTTAAAGCGGTTGACAAGGTCACGGGTGATTTCAACGTGCTGGGCTTGATCATCCCCGACAGGGACGACATTGGCATCGTAAAGCAATATATCGGACGCCATCAAAACGGGATAAGCGAAAAGACCTAATCCGATGGCGTTTTCATTGAGTTTTTGTGATTTTTCTTTAAACTGTGTCATTCGCGAAAGTTCACCCATGTAGAGGAAATTTTGCAGAATCGCATTGAGCTCAGCGTGAGCAGACACGGCGCTTTGCCGGAAGATGGTACATTTTTTCGGGTCTAAACCGGCCGCCAAATAAAAGGCTGCCAAATCACGCGAATTGGAACGAAGCACATCGGGATCGATCGGGAGTGTTAATGCGTGAAGGTCCGCAATAAAAAGGAACGTTTCCCCTTGTTCTTGAAATTTAGGGAAATTTTTCAAGGCTCCGATGTAGTTGCCCAAAGTCAGTTGACCCGTGGGTTTAATGCCACTTAAAACGCGTTCCATAAACGTACCTCCGACATAATAGGAAAATTATAGTTTATTGAGGTTGAAGTGTCAATTTTACAGAAGTAAAAAGAACTTTTTTCCGTTCTCACGGACATTCATTAAAATCCAAGAAAAAGCCGGATATTTTATTGTTTATTCAACCGATGGTGTGTAAAATGGTAAAAGAAGGAGGGATTTTATGATCCGAATTTACACCTCTCCCAGTTGCTCCAGCTGCCGAAAAGTCAAAAAGTGGTTTGAAGAACAAAAAATGCCCTATGAAGAGCGGAATATTTTTACCGCGACTTTGGATGAAAAAGAACTCAAAGATATTTTAGCCAAAAGCGAAAATGGAACGGAAGATATCATTTCTTCAAGAAGCAAAATCGTCAAAGAAAACAACATCGATTTGGAATCTCTGACCGTCAAACAACTGATTGAATTCATCAAGGAAAACCCGTCGGTTCTCAAACGGCCGATCATGGTCGATGAGCGCCGCATTCAAGTCGGGTATAACGAAGAAGAAATCCGCACATTCATTCCTGCCGCAAAGCGTTACGCCGAATGGTGCTGCAGCTCTGAGAATTGCGAAAACTACGCAACGTGTGCCCACGCCAAAGACAAGTTATAAAAAAAAGACGTCCTAGTAAGGACGTTTTTTATTTGCGACGTAAGGCGTTCATGGCCCGGGCGTGTTTGCTTAATTTATTGGGGTTGAAGGGGACTTTAGCAGCCTCGCATAATTTCTTGAGGGTATCTTCGGCAAGTTGAATCGAGGTATTCTCCGCTTCAATCTCGTAGTCGACGGTATCATCGTATGTGTTTTTATCCAATACGACTTCATCATCCAAGAACCCGGCGACGATGCGGACAGTCGTCAGAGAAGTAAGAATCCGAAGTTGTGACACATCGATTCCCAGCATTTCCAAGAAATCTTTGATGTCACCTTTGGGAAATTCGTGACGGTGGAGCAAATTCTCATATTGCTTCCACGTAATGGTTTGGTTTTTCTCAAGGGTGCCTTCCGCCAAGGGCGACTTTAAGGTTAAGGTGAAATCGTCTTTCTCGCGAATCCGTAAACCGAATCCGTAGGTACGAAGGATTTCATCTTCGCTATCGATGTAGTGATTGGTTTGAGTCACGCGCTTGCAGGAATCGGTGGCAAGAAAATTCAAAACTTTTTCGAAATCTTCTTTATTAAGAAGAACTTTGGCTTCGATCTCAATGTTGGTGGACATGTATTAATTCCTCCATAACATTATTATGATACAATAAATACAAGTGCTAATAAAGAGGTGATTTCATGCGTTTTGCCTTCTATTCGCGCAACGATGAAAATAGCGAAAACATTCGAAAAACGCTCCACGGAAAATTGATTGCCGAGGGGTTCATTTATGACGAACAAAAACCCGACCTTTTGATCTTTATCGGGGGCGACGGGACTTTTCTAAGGGCCGTCCACGAACATCTGGAATCCATTGAAAAAATCCGCTTTATCGGAATCCGCAGCGGGACCCTCGGTTTTTTCTGTGATTACGGTAACGACGAAATCGACCAATTGGTTTTCGATTTGAAGAATGAAAAGACACAACCGGGAACCTATCGTTTGTTAGAAGCAGACCTTAATTATCAAACCAGAACCACCAAAGTTTTTGCGGTCAACGAATTTCGGCTCGAAAATCCGTTCCGGACGATGATCTGTGAAGTCCGAATCAATGGGGTGAAGCTCGAACACTTCCGAGGAAACGGACTGATTGTTTCTAGTAATCTTGGCTCCTCGGCCTATAACAAATCTTTAGGCGGGGCCTTGGTCGATCCTTCGGTTTCGATGCTGCAATTGACAGAGATTGCCACGATTCAAAATAATGTTTACCACTCTTTAGGCTCAAGTCTTGTTCTAGGTCCGGAACGGACTGTCAACCTTATTGGTGATTTAAACCGTTCGGTGGTAGGATATGACCATGTGTTTCTGGAGACAGGCGAAAACCTGAAGTCGATTGAAATCCGTCTATCGGAGAAAACCGTGCAAATCCTTCACAAATTGAACCATAACTATATTGATTTACTGCACAAAACCTTTGTCGTCGATTAAGGAGAATCCATGCTTATTGATGAACTAGATAACCTCAATCTCTTTTTAAAAGAATACGCAGTCTACCTTGCACTGGCGGGTATTTTGATTATTCTTATCGCAGTCTTCTTGATTTTTTTCTCGGGTCGGCACAAGAAAACCCCAGAAAGTTTTGAACCGCTTCTATCTGCTTTAGGCGGTAAAGAGAATGTCACCTTGGCTGAGGCCAAGGGTTCACGGTTATCGCTTCACATCAAAGATGAAGCCAAAGTCCAGTATGAGAATTTTCCAAGAGAACTTGTTTCGAATTACATCAAAATGACCGGCAAACTGATTCTGATTGTCGGGGAAAAAAGCAAGCAAATCGCTGACCAAATCAACAAAAAAGCGGACTAGTCCGCTTTTATTTTTAAGTGCTTAAGAATGTCTTCGGTAGGAAATCCCATGACGTTATCATAACTTCCCTCGATATGATCAACCAAAGGGAAGTCTTTGTCTTGAATTCCATAAGCTCCCGCTTTATCCATCGGTGAACCGGAACGTACGTAACGGTCAATCAAGTCATCGGACAAGTCCTTGAAATAGACTTTTGAGATCACGCTTCGACTTAGTTCAAAGTCCTTTGAAATGAGGGTGTATCCGGTAATGACCAGATGTTGCTTTCCGGACAAACGTTTTAAGATTTGTCTAGCATCTTCGTAGTCAACAGGTTTTCCAATAATTTCGTTATCTAGAAGAACCACAGTGTCACTCGCCAAAATCGTGTCTTCAGGAAATTTTGAATAGACGGCATACGCTTTCATTTTGGAAATTTTTACTGGCAATTCCCTTGCGGTTGCTTGAACCGACTTTTCATCGATGTCACTGACGACCACACGAAAATCATTGGTGATTTTCTTTAAAAGTTCTTTCCTTCTGGGAGATCCGCTCGCGAGAATAAGCATATTAGGAGTTCTTGTTCATGATGACCGGAATAATCATTGGATTTCTTTGTGTTTTTAAGAAAAGGTATTTTCCAACCGTTGAACGGATGGTGTTTTTGATTTCGCCAAAAGTGACTTTGCCTTTCATCAATTCGACAAGGGCGTCGTTGACACGGCGTTCGGCGTGGGGAATCAGGTGTCCGCTATTCACATAGACGAAACCGCGCGTGGAAATTTTCGGGGTAGTCAACAACTTGTTTTGACGGGAGTCAATGGCCACCAAGACGCTGACCATGCCATCGTCGGCCAAGACTTTACGGTCACGGATGACCGCGGTGCTTAAACCATTGATATCATTGCCGTCGATGTAAATGTCATCGGCTTGAATTCTGGGGCCTTGTGAACAAACACCACGTCTTAAAACAACGGTGTCGCCGTTGGCACAAATAAAGGTGTGATCGCGGGGAAGGCCAAGACTGACGGCGATATCGGCATGAAGGCGAAGCATACGATATTCACCGTGAACCGGCATAAAGTAATGCGGCGCAAAAAGCTTCAAAGCAATGCGCAACTCTTGCCTCGCAGGGTGACCGGAGGAGTGTAAATTGTAGAAGACCGAGTTGGTCAGAACATTGGCGCCGGCGCGGGTTAATGCGTTGACGACACGGTCAATCGACATTCCGTTTCCGGGAATGGGCGAAGAAGAGAACACAACCGTGTCTCCGGGAATCACGTGAAGTTGTTTATGTTCACCGTTCGCGATGCGGGCCAAAGCCGCCATAGGTT